>JASFUT010000370.1:0-3507 GCA_050050175.1 Chromatiales bacterium | reverse complement strand
CGGGTGGACCCTCGGCTGCGGGCGCCGGATCGAGGTCTCTCGCAGCGCCGCCCGAGCGCCGGCCCGTCCGTCTCCGGGCCTCAGGCGTTGGAGCCGTCCCCCGCCTCGCCCTCGGCCTCCTCGCCGCCGCCCGATTCCCGCCGGTCGTTGAGCTCCGCGATACGTTCAATCAGCCGGTCCATGCCGTAGCGGCGCACCTCCCTTGCAAAGCTGCTGCGGTAGTTGGTTACCAGGCTGATGCCTTCGATCACCACGTCGTACGCCTTCCACCCGTCCTGATCGCGGCGCAGCCGATAGACCACCCCGACGGGCGGTCCCGCCGGGTGGATCACCTCGGTGCGCACGGTCACATCCGTATCGCCCGCACCGGGCGGGAAGGTCAGGAAGCGGATCTCCCAGTCCTCGAGCTCGAGAAACGTCGTCGCATAGGTGCGGACCAGCAGCCGCTTGAACTCCCGGGAGAAGGCCTCGCGCTGCTCCGGGGTCGCCCTCCCCCAGTACTTGCCCAGAACCAGGCTCGAGACGCGTGAGAAATCGACCCGGGAGCCGACGATCTCGTCCGCCTTCTCCTGCACGTACCCCGGGTCCTGCCTGAGCCGCTCGCGCTCGGCGCCGAGCAGCGCCTTGAGCTCGTCGGAGGTCTCCTGGATGAGCGCCTGGGGACCGGCCATCCCCTGGGCGCAGGCGGTCCAGGACAGGAGCAGCCCGAGGGCCAGTGCCCAGGGCCGGCCGAAAACCCCCCAGCTTGCATTCATGATGGATCCCCGTCGTTCCCGGAAACGGCGCGCATCGCCGCTCCTCTCGTTGTCGGACCGCCCCGCCTCCGGGACGGCTCCAGTATCCTAACGCCCGCACACTCCGCCGCAACCGCGGCAGGCCCGTTTCGCGCACCGGCTCACGCCGCCCACTCCCCGCCCAGGTGCTCGCGCAGGAACTCCCGCAGCCACGGGCTGGAGCGCGCGCCGCTGAATCGGGCGATCTCCTCGCCGCCACGGAACAGGATGACGGTGGGGAAGCCGCGCACCCGGTAATGGCCGGCGACCCGCATGTTGTCGTCGACCTCGAGCTTGGCGAGGCGGACCCGCCCGCCCTGCTCCTGCACCACCCGCTCCAGGTGGGGCGCCAGCGCGACGCACGGGGCGCACCATCCCGCCCAGAAGTCCACCAGCACGGGCCCCGCCCTCGAGGCCTCGATCACCTCGTTGTGGAAGTCGTGCTCGCTCACGTCGAGCATGAACGGCTCTTTGTCAGTGTGCTTCATCCGGCCCTCTCCGCCGCGCGTGGCGCCGCCGGCTTGGGCCGCGCGCGCCGGTTACGTTATCTTAGGCCGCTCAGCTCGAACGAACGGCGCCCCGGGAGAAGCATTTCATGCCGAATTCCAGCGATTTCAAGGGTCGTTTCCCGGCCACCCGCATGCGGCGCATGCGTCGGGACGGGTTCTCGCGCCGCATGATGCGGGAGACGGTACTGACGCCGGACGACTTGATCTATCCCGTGTTCGTGCTCGAGGGGCGCGGCCAGCGCGAGCCGGTGGGGTCGATGCCCGGTATCGAGCGGCTGAGCCTGGATCTGCTGGTGGAGGAGGCCCGCGAGGTGCACGGCCTCGGGGTGCCGGCGATGGCGATCTTCCCCGTGACGCCGCAGGAGGCCAAGAGCGACGACGCCCGCGAGGCCTACAATCCCGACGGTCTCGCCCAACGGGCGGTGCGGGCCCTGAAGGACAGCGTGCCGGAGCTCGGCGTGATCACCGACGTCGCCCTGGACCCCTTCACCAGCCACGGGCAGGACGGACTGATCGACGAGACCGGCTACGTGGTCAACGACCAGACCGTGGACGTATTGGTGAGGCAGGCGCTGTCCCACGCCGAGGCGGGCGCCGACGTGGTGGCGCCCTCGGACATGATGGACGGCCGGATCGGCGCCGTCCGGGAGGCCCTGGAGGCGGACGGGCACATCCACACGCGCATACTCGCCTACTCCGCCAAGTACGCCTCCAGCTACTACGGGCCGTTCAGGGATGCCGTGGGCTCCGCGGCCAACCTGGGTGCCGGCGACAAGTCCACCTATCAGCAGGACCCGGCGAACGGCGACGAGGCGCTTCGGGAGATCGCCCTGGACCTGGAGGAAGGTGCCGACATGGTGATGATCAAGCCCGGCATGCCCTACCTCGACGTGGTCCGGCGGGTGAAGGATCGCTTCGGCGCGCCGACCTTCGTCTATCAGGTCAGCGGCGAGTACGCGATGCATATGGCCGCCGCGGAGAACGGCTGGCTCGACGAGCGCAAGGTGGCCCTGGAGTCCCTGCTGTGCATCAAGCGCGCCGGGGCCGACGGCATCCTGACCTACTTTGCCAAGAAGGCCGCCCGGTGGCTCACCGACTGAGAGGACGAGCCGCGGAGACCCCCGACAATGAAGGGGTCCATGCAGGACATGCCACGCCGCGCGCCATCCACGGGTGGCGTGCCAGGGTGATCCGGATGAGGGAATCGAGCATCGCCGGCAGCCGGTAAACCCACGTCTCGGACACTCGCGGGCCTACTGTGGACGCGCTGTCTACCGTCTACCGTCTACCGTCTACCGTCTACCGTCTACCGTCTACCGTCTACCGTCTACCAAATCATGACTGACCGGTACGCCGTGATCGGCAATCCCATCGAGCACAGCAAGTCGCCGGCCATCCACGCCGCCTTCGCGGCCCAGACGGGGCAGGACATGGCCTATGAGCGCATCCTGGGCACGGACTTCGGTGACGACGTCCACCGTTTCGTCGCGGCCGGCGGGAGGGGCCTGAACGTCACCGTGCCCTTCAAGGAGGACGCCTGGCGACTGGTCGACGAGCGCGGCCGCGGCGCCGAAGAGGCGGGTGCGGTCAACACCATCATCGTCCGGGCCGGGGGCCGCCTGCGCGGCGAGAACACCGACGGGATCGGGCTGGTGCGGGACCTGCGCGACAACCACGGGCTGGACCTCGCCGGGAAACAGCTCTTGGTCCTGGGCGCTGGCGGGGCGGTGCGTGGCGTCCTCGGCCCCCTGCTCGAGACCGATCCCGCGCGGCTGGTGGTGGCCAACCGCACCCGGTCGAAGGCGCTCGAGCTGGCGCGCCGCTTCCAGGCGGCGGGCCCGATCGTCGGCTGCGGTCTGGACGAGATCGCCCACGGAGCCTTCGATCTGATCATCAACGGCACGGCCGCGGGCCTCGGGGGCGGGATGCCCGCTCTTTCCCCGGGCTGCCTGGCCCCCGGCGGCTGGACCTACGACATGATGTACGCCGATGAGCCCACCGCCTTCGTGCGCTGGGGCATGGCGCAGGGCGCCGCCCTCGCCCTCGACGGCCTCGGCATGCTGGTGGAGCAGGCGGCGGAGTCCTTCCGCCTGTGGCGGGGCATCAGGCCGGAGACCGGCCCGGTGATCCGCTCACTGGGGCGGCGCTAGTGCTCGGTCCCATACAAATCGTTCGTTTCAGCGTGCCTGGGCGGGTCTGCACCTAGGCGCACGAGAGAAGCACTG
>JASFUT010000369.1:0-3518 GCA_050050175.1 Chromatiales bacterium | reverse complement strand
GATCGGTCCGCAAGGCCTCGGCGATCCGACGCTTCAGGGTCTCGCGCACCTGGTGGATGCCGTCCACGTCGACCACCTCCATCTGGTCCCCCAGATAGGACTCGGTGGGCAGGGTGAGCACCTCCGCCACCAGGGCGGGATCCGTGCCCCTGTCCGAGAGGCCGTGGCGGAAGGCCTCGATCAGGCCCTCGGGGAACTCCGGCTCCCGCCCGTCTGCGCGGGCGGCCACGCCCCGGAGCAGGACCCGCTGGAACAGCTCCTGGGAGGCATCCCAGCGGTTGAACGCGTCGCTGTCACGCGCCGAGAGGAACATCAGGTCATCGTCGGTGTAGTCGTAGAACACCTTGACGGGCGCGGCGAAGCCGCGGTTGACCGAGGGCAGCGGACGGCCGGGCAGGCCCGTCAGCTCGAACAGGGTCTCGCGCTCGCGCAGCTCGAGCACCCGGGTCCCCGGGGGCCGGGGGGCCTCGCCGTCCAGGGTCACCGGAAGATCGTCACCGCCGTCGCCGACCAGCCCCAGGACGAACGGGATGTGCAGCGGGGGCTTGTCGGTCTGACCCGGCGTGTCGGGAATGCGCTGGACCACCCGCAGCCGGTAGCGCCCGGCCTGCCGATCATAGGCGTCGTCCAGGTGTAGCTCCGGGGTTCCGGCCAGCTCGTACCAGCGTCGGAACTGCCGCAGATCCCGGCCGCTGGCGTCCTCCATGCAGCGCACAAAATCGTCGGTGGTCACCGCCTGGCCGTCGTGTCGCTCGAAGTAGAGATCAGTGGCCCTGCGGAAGAGGACCGCACCCAGCAGGTTGGCCTGCATGCGCACCAGCTCGGCCCCTTTCTCGTAGACGGTGACGGTGTAGAAGTTGTTGATCTCGATGTAGGAGTCCGGACGAACGGGATGGGCCATGGGGCCGGCGTCCTCCGCGAACTGGTGGGCGCGCAGCATCCGGACGTCCTCGATGCGCTTGACCCCGCGCGAGCCCATGTCCGCGGAGAACTCCTGGTCGCGGTAGACGGTGAAGCCCTCCTTCAGGCTGAGCTGGAACCAGTCCCGGCAGGTGATGCGGTTGCCGGTCCAGTTGTGGAAGTACTCGTGGGCCACCACGCCCTCGATGCCCTGGAAGTCTGCGTCGGTGGCCGTCTCCGGGCGCGCCAGGATGTACTTGGCGTTGAAGATGTTGAGCCCCTTGTTCTCCATGGCCCCCATGGTGAAGTCGTTGACCGCGACGATCATGAATATGTCCAGGTCGTACTCGCGGCCATAGCGCTCCTCGTCCCAGGCCATGGCCTTTCTGAGCGAGGCCATGGCGTGCCCGCACTTGTCGATGTTCTCGGGCTCCGTATAGATCCGCAGCGTCACCGCTCGCCCCGAGGCGGTGGTATGCGCGTCCTCTATCCAGCGCAGATCGCCGGCCACCAGGGCGAACAGGTAGCTGGGCTTGGGGAAGGGGTCGTGCCAGGTGACGAAATGCCGGCCCCCTGCCAGCTCGCCTTGGTCCATCGGATTGCCGTTG
Organism: Chromatiales bacterium; assembly: GCA_050050175.1. Classification (GTDB taxonomy): domain Bacteria; phylum Pseudomonadota; class Gammaproteobacteria; order Chromatiales; family Chromatiaceae; genus CAVQCX01. Next base: position 2,010 of record JASFUT010000369.1, on the reverse strand, counting down.
GAGAGGAGCACCGGGTAGCGCGCCCTGTCGGCCTCGATCCGCGTGGTGAACCGACACATGACGTCCGGCCGGTCCAGGAAGAAGGTAATCCTGCGAAACCCCTCCGCTTCGCACTGGGTGCAGAACATCCCGCCGGATCGGTAGAGGCCCTCGAGGGCCGTGTTGTCCTGGGGACGCAGCCGGACCTCGGACTCCAGGACGAAGGCGTCCGGCACGGCCTCCAGAGTCAGCCCCTCGCCGTCGTAGCGGTAGCGGTCCCCCCCCAAGGCGGCGCCGTCCAGACGCAGCCACAGCAGCTCCAGCCCCTCGCCGTGCAGGCGCAGGCCCTCGGGGGCCGACAGCGCATCGGGATTGCGGCGTAGGCTGAGGCGGGCGACCACCCGCGACTCATCCTCCCCGAGCTGTACATGGAGCTCGCAGTGGTCGATCAGGAACTCCGGCGGGCGGTAGTCCTCGAGGCGGGTCGGTCGGGGGGTCTCGCGCAGCATCAGGGGCTCCGGGTCGGGACTGAGAGGGCAAACGAGGCGCGGCTGCCATGTTGACAGCATAGGGGCCCTGGCCGCCGCGGCAAGGGGGAGAAGACCGGAGAAGGGACATGAGTCTGCCGTCAGGCGCTGCCGGCCACACTGGGCGCCAACCGACGGACCTCGGACCTGGCATCCGGTCGGACCGGGCCGAACGCAGTGGGCCCGGCAGAGCCGTCGCCTCTACCCGACAACCTTCATGTGGACGGAGCCGGCATCGGCGGTTAGCCTTGCACCGAAACGGATAGGGGTCGCCTACTCGATGGCCGAGCGCTCGAAAGACTGGTTGGGACAGGCAGAGCGCGATCTGCGCCACGCGCGAAACGCGCGGGCGGCGGGCGACCACGAGTGGGCCTGTTTCGCCGCTCAGCAGGCAGCGGAGAAGGCGGTCAAGGCCGTCTATCAGCGCCTGGGCCTCGAGGGGTGGGGGCATAGCGTCAAGCAACTGCTGGAGGACCTGGCACAGGCGGAGGACATCCCAGCGCAGCTGCGCGAGATCGGGCTTTACCTGGACCGCTTCTACATCCTGACGCGCTATCCCGACGGCTTCCCTCAAGGGGTACCCGGCGAGTACTTCATTCAACGCGATTCCGACGAGGCCATCGACCATGCCGAGCGTATCCTGGCATTCGCCCGAGAGCGTCTCGGCCTTTGAGCGGCGCCTGCAGACCAGCCTCGGCGCCGCGGCCACCGCTGCGCTCGAGGCCCACCCGGAGCTGCTGGGCATCTGGCTGTTCGGCTCACGCGCCCGCGGCAGCGCCGGGGCCCGCAGCGACGTCGACCTGCTGCTGATTGCCCGAGACGTTGCTGCCCGCCCGCTCGACCGACCCCTGCCCTATCGCGATCTGCTCGCAGGCATTCCAGCGCCCACCGACCTCTTGGTGTTGACGCCCGCGGAGCTTGCGCACAGACAGGACGAGCCCTTCTATCGGCGCGTTCTGGTGGAGGCTCAGCCACTGGCGACGCGCATCGAGCTTGCCGACTTGGAAAAGGAGGGATAGGGATAGCCGTTCGCTTGCGGCCCGCGCACTGGTGCCATCGGCTTGAGACGCTTTGACGCAACCCCGATCGGGCATCGTCCTGGCGCCTTTCGGGCAATGCCGGTGACCGGTCCCCGGGAGAGCGCAGCATAGGGCCGCCGGGCACCCAATCCGCTCCGGGTGACCGCGCCCGAGCGGGCGCCAAGGGAGTCCCGGACGCCCTGGCCAACGTGCACCCGGTCTCTCCCGGTGGCACAAAGGCAGGAACAACGGCTCCGGGAGAAGACCAGAAGGCGTTCGTGCCGGCACCCAAGGCGGGGGGCGGGGGAAGCCTCGTTCAGATCCCCCCGCAATCCAGTCACCGCTCGAAGAAGGTCCACCCCAGGCACGAGCTGGCAAGGCCGGCGGGGAAGAGAACGGGATTGAGTGCACCCTGTCTCACGATCTCGCGCGGCCGCGGCCTGGTCGATAAGGTAGAGGCGCTGGCGGCGCTGCACGAGCAATAC
>JASFUT010000368.1:0-3525 GCA_050050175.1 Chromatiales bacterium | reverse complement strand
CGGGCGCAAGGCCGGCGTCCTCACGCGCCGGGCGCCTGCCCCTCCTGTGGGCGGGAGCCGGGTTCCGGACGTCCGGTCTGGACAACAGCCTCAAGTACTACCATTCTAAACCGACCGGCCCGGCCTCCATCTCTCCGGGCCATGGGAAAGAGGCATGCCGAAGAAGGAAAGAGTCGAAGTAAAGGATCTCCAGCCGGGCATGTACGTTGCCGAGCTCGACCGGCCGTGGGTGGGCACGCCCTTCGTGTTTCAGGGATTTCCGATCAAGAGCGCGGACGACATCGCGGAGATTGGACGCTACTGCGAGTTCGTCTATGTGGATCGGGAGCAGAGCTTCACTAAGGACACGGGCATCACGGCCTCCTCCGGGTCCCTGAAGAGCCCCCGGGGCCGCAGCGCCGAAGGGCGGCCCTATTCCAGGACCGTCGAGGAGGAGCTTCGTACCGCCAAGCGGGTGTTGGACCACACGGGCGAGATCCTCGAGGATTTCTACAACGATGTGCGTGCGGGATCGAGCATCAGCGGGACCGAGGTGCGCAAGACCGTCTCGCAGATGGTCCAGAGCATCATGCGCAATCCCGATGCGCTGATTCTTCTGGGCAGCCTGGGTGAAAAGGACGAGTATGCCACGGTTCATGCGCTCAACATCTGCATCCTGAGCATGGCATTCGGCCGGCACATTGGGATGGGTGAGAAGGCCCTCCTGGAGCTGGGAATAGGAGCGTTGCTCCACGACGTCGGCGAGCTGTGCGTCCCGGCGGAGATCCTGGAGAAGAGCCCGCGCCTCAGTCCCGATGAGTTCCGTATCATGAAGACGCACACCGACAAGGGCGCCGAGATCCTGGCGCACGCCCACGAGATGCCGGAAAGCGCCGCCGAGGTCGCCCGCTGCCACCACGAGCGTGAGAACGGCTCGGGCTACCCGCGCGGCCTGCGCGGCGTCGATGTGCATCGCTTCGCCAAGATCGTGGCGATCGTCGATGCCTACGAGACCGTCACTCGGGTTCGCCAGGGTCGCTCGCTGAGCACCGTCGACGCCCTCAAGTACATGTACAACTGGCGGGGTGAGCTGTTCGATGCCGAGCTGGTCGAAGAATTCATCCAGTGCATCGGGATCTATCCCGTGGGCAGCGTGGTCGAGCTCAGCAGCGGCGAGGTGGGGGTGGTGATCTCCGTGGAGCCGGATCAGCGGCTGATGCCCAAGGTGATGCTGGTCCGGGACGAGGACAAGAAGCCCTATTACCCTCCGCATATCATGAACCTGGCGCGGTTCTCCGCGGAGAGCACCGCGACGCCGCTGGAGATCCAGCGGGTGCTCGAGCCGGGGGCCTACGGTATCGACATCCGCAACTACGTGCTGCGGGAGGTGCCCCTGCAGGGCGTCAGCTTCCGGCGTCAGTAGGCGCGGGTGCGACCAGCGCGCCGGCCCCCCACACGTGCACCGGGTCCCTCTTGCCCCGCACGCGGTGCCGGCCCAGGTCGGTGAAGCGCGCCTGAGTCTCCCCGCGGAGCGTGCGATAGGCATCGTCCGAGATGATGATTCGGTGGCCGAGCCGCTTGGACAGACCGTCCAGGCGGCTCGCCGTGTTCACGGGGTCGCCGATGAAGGTGTACTCGTAGCGCTCCTCCGACCCGATGGTGCCCGCCACGACGTTGCCTGAATGTATTCCGATGCCGATGTCGAGGGGGGCGCCGCCCGGCTCCAACCGGTCATTGGCGTTCTCCAGGATGGCCCAGGCGGTGGCGACCGCGTCTTCGACGGGTCTCGGGGTGGCGTCCAGGCCGTAGATGGCGAGCACCGCGTCACCCATGAACTTGTTGACGATGCCCGCGTTCGCGGAGACCAGCTCGACCAGCTCTGAGAAGTAGTCGTTGAGAAAAAGGATCACTTCCTCCGCGGATGCGTTCTCACTGAAGCGGGTGAACTCCCGGAGGTCGCAGAACAGGATGGCGACCTCGTACTTCTGGCCCTGCTTCAGGGTCTTGTCGTCGGTCGAGAGCAGCTTGTCCAGTATGGCGGGGCTGACCACCCGCTCCAGGGTCCGGCGCAGCCTCGCCTCGCTGCGCAGTCCGTCGATGACCTGATTGGTCTGTTGGGCCACCAGCCCAAGCTCGTCATCGGTCAGCACGGGCAGCGCCTTGTCGAACTCACCCTTCCGCACCCGCCGCAGGACATCGACGTATCTGCCCAGCAGCACCTCCATATTGCTCGATGCGGCGTTGATGAGCCGCAGCGTCAGGAGCAGAGCGGCGATACCGACCACCACCAGCTCCGCGACCAGCAGGTGCGGCTCCGCGGTGAGCTTCGGTGGGGGATGGACGAGCAGGGTGTTGAGCGTGAGCGCGAACAGCATCACAACTGCGAGCCCCAGGCTCGATGCGGCGGAGACCAGTTTGGAGCGCAGGGGCGTGATGTGATCCAGATCCGGCGCTCTGGGCGAGCCGTGCTCGAGCCACCAGCCATTGGATGCCAGCGCCGCCTCGTGGGCGGCGAACAGCCCGACCGTCAGCACGGCAAGGAACAGCTGGGCCGCCCTCGCCGGGGGCTGCCCGAGCAGCACCACCTCGAGCGCCGCGAGGGCGAGGCCCGCGAGGAAGAATGTGCCGCTCTCGAACAGGACGTGGCGGCGCGAGGTGGCTTCCGACGTGGGTCCAGCGGCCGCCGGGAAAGTGAGCGGCCTGCGCAGCATCTCGAGCACCAGCAGAGGCAGTGCGAGGGCTCCCGCGCCGGCGAACGGGGTGGGAATTCCCCCGGCGGCAAAGCGGATCACGTCCAGGACGAAGACCAGTAGCAGGGCCGCGGCCGCATAGCCCAGGTGCAGGCTCCTGAACACCCCGGCGTCGGGGCCGGGAGGGGATTCCGGTTTGCTCGCTGAGGACATGGGATAGGGGGGCGGCGTGAGAGCTCCGCTCAGCAAAAGTGAAATATCGTCCTCGCTTCCCTGGAGCGCAGCCAGCGGGCGCCGGATCATCGTGACGGAAACCCCGATCCGAGCGCGGGTGCTGACAGTATATCGGTCCTGGAGCATGCGCCGCACCCACTGATCGACGTGCGAATGATCAGAAGCACTTGTCGGTCCCGGCGCCGCCCCGGCGCACCCGGCGGGGGATCCGTCGCGGAGCATGCGGCACGGGTGCCCTGACCCGCCGGGCAGACCGTCAGGTCCAGAGACCGGCGGTCGGGCCCGGAGGTATAATGGAGCAATGATTCAGGTCGGGGGTGCGCCATGATCTTCCGGGTTCTTGCCAGCGTCGGGCTGCTCGCTGCCGGCTACTATGTCGGGCGCGAGGTGGGACGGATCGAGAGTATCCGCGAGGAGCTGGAGCGGACGCGCGCCCGTGAGGGCCGGGTGGTCGATCAGGACGGGGACCCCGCTCCGGAGGAGCCGCGGCCGGGAGCGGCAGGGCCCTAGTGCTCGGTCCCATACAAATCGTTTGCTTCAGAGCCCCTCCCATGGGCCAAGGCAAGGCGCGTCCCGCAGGGAATGGTGATCCCATTGCCAAGGGGCGCAACGCAGCATTGGC
>JASFUT010000367.1:0-3534 GCA_050050175.1 Chromatiales bacterium | reverse complement strand
CGATCTCCATGGCGCGCCCGCCCAGCACGTAGGAGGGGCGAACCACCAGTGGATAGCCGATCTCCGCGGCCAGCCGCTCGGCCTCCTCCTCGTCCGTGGCGGTGCGGTTGGGCGGCTGCATGAGCTCGGCCCTGTTCAGCATGACCTGGAAGCGCTGGCGATCCTCGGCGGCGTCGATCGAATCCGGCGTGGTCCCGATGATCGGCGCACCCGCGGCCTCCAGGTCCCGGGCGAGCTTGAGCGGGGTCTGTCCGCCGTACTGGACGATCACCCCCTCGGGATGCTCCTTCTGGATGATCTCCAGCACGTCCTCCAGGGTGAGGGGCTCGAAGTAGAGCCGATCGGAGGTGTCGTAGTCAGTGGAGACCGTCTCCGGATTGCAGTTGACCATGATGGTCTCGTAGCCGTCCTCGCGCATGGCGAAGGCGGCGTGCACGCAGCAGTAGTCGAACTCGATGCCCTGGCCGATGCGGTTCGGCCCCCCGCCCAGGACCATGATCTTGCGCCGGTCGCCGGGGTCGGCCTCGCACTCCTCCTCGTAGGTGGAGTACATGTAGGCGGTGCCGGTGGCGAACTCCGCAGCGCAGGTGTCCACCCGCTTGAACACCGGGCGCACGCCCGCCGCCCAGCGCAGCTCGCGTATGTGCTTCTCGCTCATGCCCGTCAGCGTACCGATGCGCCGGTCCGAGAATCCCCGGCGCTTGAGCTCGTACAGCCGATCGGCGTCCAGGGCATCGAGCCCGTCCCTCCGGACCTCGGCCTCGACGTCCACGAGCTGCTCGATCTGCACCAGGAACCAGGGATCGACCCGGCTGATCTCGTGGACCTGCCCGAGATCCATCCCCGCGCGGAACGCGTCGGCCAGGTACCAGAGGCGGTCCGGACCGGGCTGGCGGATCTCATGGCGGATCAGGTCCAGGGCGTCCGGCCGGCCGGGGTCGACCATCTCGTCGAGCCCGTGGCGGCCCGTCTCCAGGCCGCGCACCGCCTTCTGCAGCGACTCCTGGAAGGTGCGCCCGATGGCCATCACCTCACCCACGGACTTCATCTGGGTGGTCAGGCGATCGTCGGCCTGCGGAAACTTCTCGAAGGCGAACCGCGGCACCTTGGTGACCACGTAGTCGATGCTCGGCTCGAAGGACGCCGGCGTGGCTCCGCCGGTGATCTCGTTGCGCAGCTCGTCCAGCGTGTAGCCCACCGCCAGCTTCGCCGCCACCTTGGCGATGGGAAAGCCGGTGGCCTTGGATGCCAGGGCCGAGGAGCGCGATACCCGCGGGTTCATCTCGATGATGATCATGCGCCCGTTCTCGGGGTTGATCGCGAACTGGACGTTGGAGCCCCCCGTGTCCACGCCGATCTCGCGCAGCACCGCCAGCGAGGCGTCGCGCATGATCTGGTATTCCTTGTCCGTGAGGGTCTGGGCCGGGGCCACCGTGATCGAGTCCCCGGTGTGCACGCCCATGGGGTCCAGGTTCTCGATCGAGCACACGATGATGCAGTTGTCCCGATGGTCCCGCACCACCTCCATCTCGAACTCCTTCCAGCCCATGATCGACTCCTCGATCAGGAGCTCGTTGGTGGGAGAGAGATCGAGACCGCGCTCGCAGATGTCGACGAGTTCCTCCTTGTTGTAAGCGATGCCGCCTCCGGAGCCGCCGAGGGTGAAGGAGGGCCGGATGATGGTCGGGAAGCCGATCTGCGCCTGGACCTGCAGCGCCTCCTCCAGGCTGTGGGCCATGGCGGAGCGGGGCATGTCCAGCCCGATGCGGCGCATGGCCTGGCGGAACAGGTCCCGGTCCTCCGCCTTGTCGATGGCCTCGCGCGAGGCCCCGATCATCTCCACGCCGTAGCGCTCGAGCACCCCCTCGCGCACCAGGTCCAGGGCGCAGTTGAGCGCCGTCTGCCCGCCCATGGTGGGCAGCAGGGCGTCGGGGCGTTCCCGCTCGATCACCCGTGCGAGGGTCTGCCAGTTGATCGGCTCGATGTAGACCGCGTCGGCCATGTTCGGGTCGGTCATGATCGTGGCGGGATTGGAGTTGACCAGGATGACCCGGAAGCCTTCCTCGCGCAGCGCCTTGCAGGCCTGGGCGCCGGAGTAGTCGAACTCGCACGCCTGGCCTATCACGATCGGGCCGGCGCCGATGATCAGGATGCTGTCTATGTCAGTGCGTTTGGGCATGTCCGGTCAACCGCCAGGACGCAGAGTGGCGCGAAGTCGAGCGGGGCTTCCCATCACCACGGCATTCTCTGCGCGTCTGCAGTTCCTAGGTTCTGTGGTGCATGAGCTCGATGAAGTGATCGAACAGGGGTGCCAGGTCATGAGGCCCCGGGCTGGCCTCCGGATGCCCCTGGAAGCTGAACGCCGGGCGGTCGGTGCGTTGCACGCCCTGGAGCGAGCCGTCGAACAGTGACCGGTGGGTGGCGCGCAGGTTCCCGGGCAGGCTGGACTCGTCCACCGCGAAGCCATGATTCTGGCTGCTGATCATCACCGTACCGCTGTCGAGATCCTGGACGGGGTGGTTGGCGCCGTGGTGGCCGAACTTCATCTTGACGGTGCGCGCGCCACTGGCCAGGCCGAGCAGCTGGTGGCCCAGGCAGATGCCAAACGTGGGGACGCCGCCGTCGACGAGGGTGCGGATGGCCTCGATGGCATAGTCGCAAGGCTCGGGATCGCCCGGCCCGTTGGCCAGGAAGACACCGTCCGGGCGCAGCGCCAGCACCTCTTCGGCCGGGGTCGGGGCGGGCACCACGGTGATGCGGCATCCCCGGTCGACCAGCATGCGCAGGATATTGCGCTTGACGCCGTAGTCGAAGGCGACGACGTGCAGCGGCAGCTTCTCCTCGATGGGATGAGGCGCCCGAGGCATGCCGCCGTCGAGGGACCAGGTGCCCTGGGCCCACTCGTAGGGCCGGTGTGTGCTCACCTCGCGGGCCAGGTCCATGCCCTTGAGGCCCGGGAAGGCGCGCGCGGCCGCAAGGGCGCGGTCCTCGTCAGGTCGCTCACCGGCCTGGATGCAGCCGTTCTGGGCCCCCTTCTCGCGCAGGATGCGGGTCAGCCGGCGGGTGTCCACACCGGCGATCGCCACTATGCCCTGGCGGATCAGGTAGGCGTCGAGCGTCTCGGTGCTGCGCCAGCTGCTGGACACCGGCGAGAGATCGCGGATCACCAGTCCGGCCGCCTGGACACGGGACGACTCCTCGTCGTCGGGATTAGTGCCGGTATTGCCGATGTGCGGGTAGGTGAGCGTAACGATCTGGCGGCTGTACGAAGGGTCGGTGAGAATCTCCTGATAGCCCGTCAGGGCGGTATTGAACACCACCTCCCCGACGGTGCGGCCGTCGGCGCCGATGGATTCCCCCCGGAGAACGGAGCCGTCTTCCAGGACCAGGATCGCACGCTTTCTCAAGGAAATCTCCGCCGCAGGCACAAGAAACGGGAGGGGCCCCGGTGGGCCCGTCCCGTCCTTTTTCGAAACCAGGAGTCGGCGGTGCCGCGCCGCCTCAAACCCGGGAGATTCTAATTCACGGCCCCTT
>JASFUT010000366.1:0-3538 GCA_050050175.1 Chromatiales bacterium | reverse complement strand
ACCGGGATTCCCGAGATCCACGGGGTGGACGGGACCGGAGAGGCCCTGCGCCCCCCCAAGGGCATGGACTTCCTCATCTACGACGTCCCCGCGGCCACCCACGGCAGGACGGTAGCCGACCTGCTCAGGCGGGTGGAGACCATACTCCTGCCGGTGCTGCCCTCACCCATCGACATGCGGGCGGCGCGGCGGTTCCTCGAGGAGCTCCTCGCCAGCGGGCGCGTGTCGAAGGGCCGGACGAAGATCGGCATCGTGGCCAACCGGGTGCGCGAGCAGACCCTGATCTACCAACGTCTGGAAGAGTTCCTGGGGCACCTGGACCTGCCGGTGGTGAGCCACCTGCGAGAGAGCCAGAACTACATCCGCGCCGCCGAGCGGGGCCTGGGCATCTTCGAGCTGGCCCCGTCGCTGGTCTATCAGGACGTGGTGCTCTGGGATCCCGTCATCGACTGGCTCAGCAGCAGCGCGAGCCGGCCGGGGTAGGGGAAGGGAGCCGCAGCGGCATCGACGCGCCGCCGCTGCGGCCCTCCGGACCCGGGAGACGCTAGCGATCCCTCCTCAAGCGGCGCGACAACGCGCGCATCAGGAGAGCGGCCGCGTGCGGAGACGGCCCGAGAACAAATCCCTTCCAGGCGAAGGCGAGCGCCCCCGGCGCGTTGGTACGGCCGATCTCGGCCACCAGCTTCTGGGCGGCGTAGCGCTCCAGTCGCCGCGCGAAGCGGTGGACCGCCGGGGCCGGAGTGGCGGCCCGGAGATGGCCGGCGATGGCGATGCGAAAGAGGTACCGTTGGGTCTGTGTCACCCGCGTTGAGGCGTTGGCCCGTCGGTCGCGATCCGGGACGTTGTGAACGGCGACGACGGCGTCCCTGAACACACGTTTGCGCGCCAGCGCCGCCGCGCGCACGGCGAACTCCACGTCGCCCTCCACAGGGGTATAGGCCCAGAAACCTCCGGCCCGCGAGACCAGATCGCGTCGAGCCACCAGGGTGTTCAGGTGGGGTACCCACTGCCCGCAATAGGCCTCGAGGGAGACATCGTAGAGGTCCACGCTGTCGTTCCGCGCGCGTCCCAGCGCCGCCGGGAGATGGGGCTGCCACCGCCCTATGCGGGTCTCGCCATCGCACACCCCGACCTGGTCGGCGAAGAACAGGTCGACCTCGGGGTCACTCTCGAAGACCTCCGCGGCACGGTTCAGATGATCGCTGTCGGACCAGTAGTCGTCGTCGTCGCAGAAGGCGACAAGGTCCCCGGCACACCGGGCCAGGGCCGCATTGCGGGCGGTCGAGGGGTTTCCGAGGCGATCACCGCGCGGGGGCAGCAGATGCCACGCGAACCGCTCGTCGAGGTCGGCGCGAAGGCCCTGGTACGCCTCCAGAGTCGCCGGTGCCGACCCGTCGTCGAGGACGATCACTTCGAAATCCGGGAAGCTCTGCGCCTGAATGCCGCGCAGGGCCTTCGAGAGGGAATGGGGTCGATCGAGCGTGGTGACAATGACGGAGAAACGGGGCATCGAAGTGGCGTGGCGCTCCTGAAGCACGATCCGCCGACCGCATTACCGTCCGGGCCCCGGCCGAAGACCCGCGGGGGCCCGGCAGCCCGTCGGTGCCCCGCGCCGAGCCGCCCCCGACAACCACAGGCCCGGAAAGGATCGGTAGTATGCAGCAGCAGGGGAGATTCAACAACCGGCGGCACGCCGCCCGCAAGCGCTTCCGGGCCGGCGCTTCGCTCGATGACCGCCGGGGTCGGGGCCTCGACGAGCGCACCGGCAGAGCGACGCCGTGATACCATCCCCGGCGGATAAGGCGGCGGTCGATTCTCAGTGCCCTGCGGGATCCACAACGAGGCACAGGCAGCCCTCGGGACCAGCACTCTGGGCACGTCCGGCCTCGGGCCGCGGCGCCTCCCAGAGCGTCTTGCGGATGGCCGCCACATGCCCGGGACAGGAGCTTTCCCTTCACCCCCGCGCCGAGCACGCCGACTGGAGGTGGAGGGCTGCCGCCCTGCTCCAGCCGGAACAGCCGCGGTATCGGCGGCCGAAGGGATACGCGGGGAGAGCCGTCCAGTACAAGTTCCTGCCAGCGGGCTCAACGCATGATCAGACCCTCCAGTGGATTTGCCGGCCTCGACTACCTGGCCCTGCTCCTCGTCGCAGTCGCCGGCGCCGCTTACTGGCTCACCCTCGGCGACGGCGTGGGCTGGGGGGGAGGCGATTTCGCCTCCTATGTGTGGAACGCCCGCAACCTGCTCGAAGGAAGGGCTTTGGGGGACGCCCCTTTCATCCCCAACTACGAGGCGAATACCGGCGTTACCGTCGTTCCGCCGCTCTTCCCGCTCGCCCTCGCCGCCCCGGTCGCCTTATTCGGCCCCGACCTGCACGTACTCAAGCTCTACAACCTCGGATTTCTGCTGGCCTTCTTCTTCCTCTCCTTCAGGTATGCGCGGACGGAGCTGAGGGGCGTCGCCATCTTCTTCCTCCTCGGACTAGCCGCCAGCCCGCAGCTCTGGGCCATGCGCGATGCACTGCTGTCGGAGTACCTCTTCCTGCTGCTTCTGATGGCCCTGCTGATCAGCTGGGAGAGGCTTTACCACCCCGTTGAGGGAAGCCTGGACAACGCTGGGAGCCGCTCCGCCATGGTATCCATCCTGGCGGCCGCCGCGATATTGACGCGGGTGGTGGGGGTGGTACTGGTGCCGGCAGTCTTTCTCGCTGGCATCTGGACGGAGCGAAGGCTGTCCCTGAGGACCCTGGCGATCACGGCTTCGGCCGCGGGTGCTTTCGCGTACCTGGTCCTCTCCATAGGCATCTTCGAGCAGTACACGCCTTCGTTTTCCCACGCTGCCATGGACGATGCAGGTCAATCGCCGATCGGCGCCGGGCAGGCCCAGGGCCTGGCAGACTCCCTGCTGGCGACGCTGCAGCTGATACCTGAGCGCCTCCGCTTCGCCTTCGGCCAGGTGTCGGTGCTCTGGACCCGGGGCATACAGGACGACCCCGGGGCGGCGGCCGGGTGGCCGGCCCAGTACCAGCGCGCGGTGACCGCGCTGCTCCTGGTGCTCGGCGCCGCGGGTTTCCTGGCACGCGCTATCCGGAGGGTCACTCTCGCGGAATGGCTCACGCTGGGCTATGGCTCCATGATGCTGCTCATCCCGGCGTATCTGTCCAGCGGGCGGATGTATCTGCCGGTCGCCGTCATGCTGGTGTTCTACGCGTTCTACGCAACCGCCGTCCTCGGGCGGCTCCTGCCCGGTGGGATTCGCTGGACGCCGCCGGCCACACTGCTGTGCCTCATCCTGGTCTCCGATGCGCTCTCTTTCCAGGCGATCGACAAGCAGCCCCTTGCCCAGGGCTCGGCGGACCCGCTGGCCGTGGAGTTCTTTGACGCAGTGCGCCGCACTGTTCCGGAAGATGCCGTCATGATAGGTTACCGGCCCCGGGGCGTGGCGTTCTTCACGAACAGAACCACGACCGACTACCATCAGACAAGCGCAGATGCGGACTTCTGGGGCCGGGCCGCCCGCATCGGCGCGTCCTACTTGT
>JASFUT010000365.1:0-3540 GCA_050050175.1 Chromatiales bacterium | reverse complement strand
GGGATGGCGTGGTCGGCGGCCAGCCGGCCCAGCTCACCCACCGCCTCCGCGTTGACCCGGCGCGCGACGGCCTCATCGGACTCGGCCCCGTCCACGGCCGTGTAGGCCGCCGCATTGACCACCAGACCGGGGCGGTGGCGATCGATCAGGGGCGCCAGTGTCTCGGGGCGCGCGAGGTCCACAGCCGCCCCGGCGCCGCCGTGCCTGGATGCGGCCACCACCTCCCCCAGCGGCGCCAGGGTGCGCTGCAGCTCCCAGCCGACCTGGCCGGTACCGCCGAGCACCAGAATCCGCAGATCCCCCGCGGCGGCCACGCGTCAGCTTCCCGGGTACTGCGGGAGGCGCTCGGCGGGCAGGTCGCGCAGCAGCGGGGCCTCGCGGTCCTTGACAGACAGACGCGGCTCGCCGTCGAGGGGCCAGGCGATGCCGATTGCCGGATCGTCCCAGCGCACGCCGAGCTCGGTCTCCGGATGGTAGAAGTCGGTGCACTTGTACATGAACAGGGCCTCGCGGCTGAGCACGTAGTAGCCGTGGGCAAGGCCCGGAGGCACGTAGAACTGGCGCTGGGTCTCACCGGAGAGCTCCACCCCCACCCAGCGCCCGAAGTGGGGCGAGCCCACGCGGATGTCGACCGCCACGTCAAACACCCGGCCCTGCAGCACCTGGACCAGCTTGCCCTGGGGATGGGGCTGCTGGACGTGCAGGCCGCGCAGCACCCCGCCGGCGGAGAAGGCGAGGTTGTCCTGCACGAAGCGCCGCGGCAGCCCCAGGGCCTCGTACCGTGTCCGCTGCCAGGACTCCATGAACCATCCGCGGTCGTCCCCGAGGACACGGGGCTCGATCAGAAGCACCCCGGGAATCGCCAGCTCGCTGACGTTCACAGCGGGCGCTCCTGATCCAGCAGCCCGAGGAGGTACTCGCCGTAGCCGTTCTTACCGAGGGGCTCGGCCAGCGCGCGGAGCTCGTCCGGCGAGATCCAGCCGGCGTCGTAGGCGACCTCCTCCGGACAGCAGACCTTCAGCCCCTGGCGCTGCTCGATGGTCTCGATGAAGTTGCTCGCCTGCATCAGGGACTCGTGGGTGCCCGTGTCCAGCCAGGCGGTGCCGCGGCCGAGCGGGACCAGGCGGAGGTCGCCGCGCTGCAGGTAGAGGTTGTTGAGATCGGTGATTTCCAGCTCGCCCCGGGCGGAGGGCGTGAGGGAGGCGGCCAGGTCGCAGACGCGATCGTCGTAGAAATACAGCCCTGTCACCGCGTAGTGGGACTTCGGCCGGCTCGGCTTCTCCTCGATCCCGACCACACGGCCGTCGGCACCGAGCTCGGCCACCCCGTAACGCTCCGGGTCCCGGACCCAGTAGCCGAAGATGGTCGCGCCGTCGGCATCGGCGGCGGCCTCCCGGATCAGGCGGACCAGGCCGTGCCCGTAGAAAATATTGTCGCCCAGGATCAGGCAGCAGGGCCCGTCGTCGACGAACTCGCGCCCGATCAGGAACGCCTGGGCCAGGCCGCCGGGGTGGGGCTGAACCGCGTACTCGATGCCAATGCCCCACTGCCCCCCATCGCCGAGAAGCGACGCGAAGGCGTCCCGGTCCCGCGGCGTGGTGATCACCAGCACCTCGCGAATCCCCGCCATCATGAGCACGGACAGCGGGTAGTAGATCATGGGCTTGTCGTAGATCGGCAGAAGCTGCTTGCTGATGGAGCGCGTCAGCGGATACAGCCGGGTGCCCGCCCCGCCGGCGAGAATGATCCCCTTCACGCGGCGCCCCCCTCCTGGGCAAGGCCGAGACGCTGGCCGCGGTAGCTGCCGTCCTGAACGCGCCGGCACCACTGCGCGTTGTCCATATACCAGCTCACCGTCCTGCGAAGCCCGCTCTCGAAGCTCTCCCGCGGCCGCCAGCCCAGCTCGCCGCGGATCCTGGAGGCGTCGATCGCGTAGCGGCGGTCGTGACCGGGGCGGTCGGGCACGAACGTCTTGAGCCGGATGTGGGGCCGGTGCGGCGAATCGGCGCAGAGCTCGTCGAGCACCCCACACAGGGCGTCGACCACCTCGAGGTTGGTGCGCTCGCTGTCGCCGCCCACATTGTAGACCTCGCCCGGCGTGCCCGCCTCGAGCACGCGCCAGATCGCCCGGCAGTGGTCCTCCACGTAGAGCCAGTCACGCACGTTCAGACCGTCGCCGTAGATCGGGAGGGGCCTGCCCTCCAGCGCACTCAGGATCATCAGCGGAATCAGCTTCTCCGGAAACTGCCAGGGCCCGTAGTTGTTGGAGCAGTTGGTGGTGAGCACAGGCAGGCCGTAGGTGTGGTGCCAGGCCCGCACCAGGTGGTCCGACGCCGCCTTTGACGCGGAGTACGGCGAGTTGGGGGCGTAGGCGGTACGCTCAGTGAAACGACCCTCGGGTCCCAGCGAGCCGTAGACCTCGTCGGTGGACACGTGCAGGAACCGGAAGGCGCCCCGGGCCTCGCCGTCCAGCGCCCGCCAGTAGTCCAGGGCGCATTCCAGGAGATTGAACGTGCCGATGACGTTGGTCTGGACGAAGGCCGCGGGACCGTCGATGGAGCGGTCCACGTGGCTCTCGGCGGCGAAGTTGACCACCGCGTCGGGGCGGTGCTCGCGCAGCAGCGTCGAGACCAGGGGCCGGTCGGCGATGTCTCCCTGGACGAACAGGTGCCGCCCGTCGCCTTCCAGGCCGGCGAGGGTGTCCAGGTTCCCCGCATAGGTCAGGGCGTCGAGGTTGACGACGCGTACACCTCCGATGCCGCGCAGGAAGTGGACGAAGTTGCCCCCGATGAACCCGGCGCCGCCGGTGACCAGCAGGGTCCGCATGGGCGGGTCTCAGAAAGGGATGTCGTCGTCGAAGTCGTCGCCGCCGGACGCGGGTGGCTGCCCGTAGCTCGGGGCCTGCTCGCGCGAGGAGGACGACGGGCGCCCCTCGTCGAAGGACGCGCTGCCGCCGCCGCGGCTGTCGAGCATCTGCATGTCGTTCCCCACCACCTCGGTGGTGAAGCGGTCCTGCCCGTCCTGGCCCTGCCACTTGCGGGTCTGCAGCCGGCCCTCGATGTAGACCTTGGAGCCCTTCTTGAGGTACTCGCCGGCGATCTCGCCCAGCTTGCCGAACAGCACCACCCGATGCCACTCGGTGCGCTCCTGCTGCTCTCCGCTCTGCCGGTCCTTCCAGGTTTCGCTGGTGGCAAGACGGATGTTCGCCACCGCCGAGCCGCCCGCGGTGTACCGTACCTCGGGATCGGCCCCCAGGTTGCCGATCAGGATGACCTTGTTGATGCCTCGTGCCATTGTCTCGCTACCCTCCGTCCGATGCGCCGTCCTTGATTGCACGCGCCTCCAAGGCCGAGAGTCTACGCGTCGGCCGCGGAAAATTCACCCAAGGCATCCACGTCCAGGGCACGGCGGTCCACCTTCAGGTAAGCCACCCCCTCCTCGGCCACGACCACCGCCTCGGCCACCCCGGGCACCCCCGCCAGGCGCGGCGCCAGCGCCCGGGCGTCGGTGTCGCTGAGCACCCCGACCCGCAGCAGGTAG
>JASFUT010000364.1:0-3543 GCA_050050175.1 Chromatiales bacterium | reverse complement strand
GCTTGACAAGGGCTTGCCATTGCCTACGCACTGCGCCTTGTCCTGACACTTATGGGGGGCTCTGAAAGCGCCAGTAACTGCGACGCAGTACACTAGACCCGCCCCGGGCGCGCCGCGCAGGCCGTTCGGGCGAGGTGCCGATCCGCGCCCTCGACCATGCCCTCCGCGCTCGGCTATCCTTGAATGGTGCGGCGATCGCGCGGGATCTCCCAATGCGCATCAAGATCAGCGTCGACGAGCTACGGATCGGCATGCACGTGGACGGGCTCGACCGGCCCTGGCTGGAGACTCCCTTTCTGTTCCAGGATTTCGTCGTGGCTTCACCGAACGACATCGAGGAGCTGCGCAAGTACTGCCGGCACGTCTACATCACCGTGCCCGACGAGGCCCCGCCGCCTCGACCGCCGCCGAAGGCCCAGCGTGACACCCGGCCATCCACCGCCGCGCGCCTCGAGCAGCTCTGGCAGAGCCAGGGGGGCCAGCCGCCGCGCGAGGCCGACATCGTCCACCGCATCAGCTACGGCGCCATCCTGCCGGTCGAGAAGGAGCTCCCCCACGCCCAGGGACTGCGCACGGATTTCCGGGCGACGCTCGATCGCATGTATGACGACGCGCGCATGGGGCGCAGCGTGGACACCGGCTACGCGAAGTCCGTCATCGGCGATCTGACCGACAGCGTGCTGCGCAACCCCGACGCCCACATGCTGCTCTCCCAGCTCAAGCTGAAGGACGACTACGCTGCGAGCCATTCCATGAACGTCTGCTCGCTGGCACTGGCGTTCGGCCGTCACCTGGGCATGCCGCGCGAGAACCTCGAGGAGATCGGCATGGGGGCCATGCTGATCGACGTGGGCAACCTGCGCCTGCCGCGCGAGATCCTGGGCAAGCCCGGCCCGCTGAGTGCCGAGGAGATGGAGAAGGTCCGAGAGCACCCGGCACTGGGCATGGAGATGCTTCTGCAGAGCGGCGAGCCGCCGCCCCACGCCGCCATAGAGGCGGTCTACACCCACCACGAGCGCATGGACGGGTCCGGGTACCCGCGGGGGCTAAGCGGCAACGATATCCCGCTGTACGGACGCATGGTCGCGATCGTGGACGTCTACGACGCCGCCACCAGCGACCGGACCTATCGCCACGGCCACCCGCCGAGCGACGCCCTGAGAGACCTCTACAACTGCCGGAAGGGACAGTTCGACGAGCGGCTCGTCGAGCAGTTCATCCAGTGCCTCGGAATCTATCCGGTGGGCAGCGTCCTGCGGTGCTCCACCGGCGAGCTGGGCATAGTGATCGCCCAGAACCCCCAGCGAAGGCTGCGCCCCAAGCTCCTGCTGGTGCGTGACCCCGAGGGCCGCCCCTTTCCGACCCCCAAGATCCTGGACCTGTCGAAGTTCGGCGAGGAGCAGACGATCGGGGTCGCCGGGATCGTCGACGCCTCGCACTACGGGATCGACGTGGCCGAGTATCTGGGGGACCTCTCCTGGCTGCCGCCGGCCCGAGACTCCAAGTCCGACCCGGACCCTCAGTGACCCTCAGGCACCGGGGTGGTCGGCGCCGGGCGGCCCGTGCCTCGCAATCGACGGAATCGGCGGGCGGCGGGGACGAGGCCGTGCGTGCGGGCACGCTTGCCCGGGCCGGGTGGAGACCCCATCATCTGTCCTCGAGCCCGGCGACCGGCTGCCCCGCGCCGGCCCCCGGTGCAATCGCGAGCCCGATCCATGGCCAGCATACTGATCGTCTACTCCACGACCGACGGGCACACCCGCAGGATCTGCGAGCGCCTCAGCGCGGTGATCGAGGAGGCGGGGCACCAGACGTCCCTGCGCGACATCGCCACCGGCCCCGAGCCGGACCCGGCCCGCTTCGACCGTGTCCTGATCGGGGCGAGCATCCGCTATGGCAAGCACAGCCCGCGCATCGTCGACTTCATCAACCGGCACCAGGAGGCCCTGGACGCGAGGCCCAACGCCTTCTTCTCCGTCAACCTGGTGGCCCGCAAGCCCGGCAAGGACGAGCCGCACACCAATCCCTACATGCGACTGTTCCTCAAGCGCATCCAATGGCGGCCCAAGGAGCTGGCCGTGTTCGCGGGAAGGCTGGACTACCCCCGCTACGGCTGGCTCGACCGCAACATGATCCGCCTGATCATGTGGATGACGAAGGGCCCCACCGACCCGGGCACCGTGGCGGAGTTCACCGACTGGGACCGGGTGGAGGCGTTCGGCCGCCGCTGGGCCGCGGCGGACTCCTGACGGCACCCCCCGCCCGGGCCGGGCACGCCCGCCGTTGCCGCGCCGGGGCTCAGGCCGCGCCGACGACGCGGGCGACTGCGTCCCGTCGCGAGAGGAGCGCCTCCACGCAGTCCGGGTCGAAATCACGACCGCGACGCCTGCGCAGGTGGTCGATCCCCTCCTCCAGGAGAAGGCTCCGACGGTAGTCGCGCCTGCCGGTCATCGCCTCCAGGACGTCGGCGACCGCCACGATGCGCCCGGGCAGCGGTACGCGCTCTCCCGCCAGTCCCCGGGGATAGCCGCTGCCGTCCCAGCGCTCGTGATGGCAGAGCGCGATCTCGGCGCTCTGGCGCAGGGTCGCACCGGCGCCTTCCTTGAGGATTCGGTGACCGATCTCGGGGTGGCCGCGCATGACCGAGCGGTCCTCGGGGGTGAAGCGGCCGGCCTTGCGCAGGACCCGGTCCGGTATGCCCACCTTGCCGATGTCGTGGAGCCCGGCGCCGGCCTCGACCAGCGCGCAGCGCTCGTCGCCAAGGCCCAGGGCCTCGGCGATCAGACGCGCGATCCGGCCCGTGCGGCGCTCGTGCAGACCCGTGACCGCGTCCCGGAAGACGTTGGCGCGGGCCAGCACCGTGACCAGCTCCGAAGACGCCACGTAGTCCCCGGCGTACCGCCGGACCCGCTTCGCGGCCCGGCGCAGGACGCCGCCGATGACGCGCCGGCCACGCTGCCCGTCGAGCAGCGACGCGCAGCGAGCGCGCCACTCCCAGGGGGCGACCGGCCGCTTGAGGCAATCGGCGGCACCCATCCCCAGGGCCTGGAGCGCCACCAGCGGCAGCTCCGAGGGGACCTCCACGACAACCGGCACCTGCGGAAAACGGGCTCGCAACGTCCCCAGGATACCCAGCATGCGCTCGGGGGAGCCGGGCTCGGCCACGACGACGAGTGCCACGCCGGCCGTCCGGAGGGATGCGGCGGCATGACCCAGGTCGGCCGCCACGATCACCCGCAGCCGCCGATCCAGGCCCTCCAGGGATTCGGCGACGTGGTCACGGCAGCCCTGCTCCCTACCGATCACGACTAGCGTCCACATGGCAGTCTCCCGGGTCGTCCCGCCGTGACGGCGACAATCCAGGGAAGTATAGAACCTATCTCAGGATCCCCCGCCAGCCGCATTTCGGACGCCACCCCGTGGGGGCCGGACCCGATTGCGCCCGCACAAGGCGCATCGCGGGCGAAGGCCCGGCGTGCGGCGGGGCGGCAGGCGCGGCATAATACCCCGCCCGGCGGCCCGGGGCGGCAGAGGCCGCTGCCC
>JASFUT010000363.1:0-3566 GCA_050050175.1 Chromatiales bacterium | reverse complement strand
CCGCGCGCGAGGGCTACGGCCCTGCCCCCCCGGACCCGGCGTCCTCGGCGATTCCGGGAGGCCCGAAAGTTCTGATACACTTCGGCGTCGATCCGAAGCACCCGTTCCCCTGGCACACGCGGAAGCCGTCCCCAATGGACAACGACACCTCGACCGTCGCCATACCCCATCGAGCCGGCAGCGGCGGGCGGCGCAGCCGCAGCCGGTACTACCACCGCTACACCCGGTGCAAACGGCAGAACAACTTTCTGCGGGTCTTCCTGCTGGGCGGTCTGCTGGCAATAAGCGCGATGGGTGCCTTCGCCTACCGCTATATCTCCAAGGCGGGCGAGACCATCAACATCGCCCGCGCAGAGAACACCACGTACAAGAACCGGATACAGGAGCTCGAGGAGACGATCGCCCAGCTGAACGACGAGGTGCTGGCGCTCTCGCAGGGACGGATCCCCGGCCTGCGCCCGATTCAGTTCGATCAGGTACTGCGCGTCGACAAGGAGTATGTGAAGAATCTGGTCTTCTCCATCACCCGAAAGGGCGCGGATAACACCTACGAGTTCAAGATGGTGATGCACAACCAGGGTCCGGACATCGTTCAGCCGTCGGGCAGCGTGGCGCTGTTCGACCGGGCCGGGCTGCAGCTGGGCATAACCGAGTTCAAGAAGGTCGACGGATCGCTGTTCCTGGCGCCGGGAGAGACCCGCTCCTATTACGACAAGATCGAGCTCGCGCGCAGCGGCCGGCCCGCCTACTACATGCTGGAGCTGAACTGATCCGGTCCGGACCGGGTTTGCGCCCAAGGCTGGCGCGGTCCACCCGGGGCTTGTTCCCGGCCCGCACCCGACGGCCTTCGATCGTGCCGAAATCCACCGCATGCGTATCGCCCTTCTGAGCCTCCTCTTTCCGGTCATCCTGCTCAGCGGCTGTGGGCCCGAGGCCGAGCGCGTCACCGAGATTCCCTGGGCGCTGACGGGCGATTGGCTCGTCGCCGATATCCATTCGCATTCCCGGTTCTCGGATGGCGCGCTCACGGTGGAGACGCTGGTCAATCGTGCCGTGGTCGGCGGCTGTGATGCCCTGGCAATCACCGACCACGGCGACACGGACGAGGAGGCAGCCTCCCCGGCCTACTTCGACGCCATCCGCAAGGCCCGGGATGGGCATCCCGACCTGGTGATATTCGCGGGACTCGAATGGAACATCCCGCCCTACGGCGGACGCGAGCACGTCGGGGTGCTGGTCGATCCCGCGCGGGAGGCGGACCTGCTGTCGGAGCTCAAGGCCCGCTTCGAGGCCGAAGGGGCCAGTGCCGAGGAAGGCCTCGCCTGGCTCCGCGGGCAGCTGGCGGATCCCCGCGATGCGGTGCTCATCTACAACCACCCGAGCCGCAAAGTCGACAGTGCGGCCGAGAGCGGCGCGGCAATGGCCGGCTGGCGCTCCGTCAGCCCGCAGATGATCGGATTCGAAGGCGCTCCGGGACACCAGCGCGCCGACCCCCTGGGCAGCTACCGGCGGCCGGAGCTGACCCTGGACCGCTGGGACCCGGTGGCTGCCCGCGTGGGCGGCGTCTGGGACGACCTGCTCGACCAGGGTCAGAACATCTGGGCCGCCGTCGCGGTCTCGGACTTCCACAACGACGAACTGGATCAGCCCCCCTGTGCGTTCGCCCGCATCCATGTCCAGGTCCCTCAACGCTCCGCCCGGGGGGTGCTGCGCGCGCTGCACGCGGGCTCCTTCTGGGCGGACCACGGCGGCATCCTGGACCAGCTGACCCTCACGGTCACCGTCGACGGGCTCGCGATCCCGCTCTCGCCCGGGGAGGCGGCCCGCGTGCCGGCGAGCGGTCCCGTCTGGGTCAATGTCTACCTGCAGCGCGGGCCGGGGGCGCGACGCAGTCCCCTCGATGTCGAGCTCATCGGCAATGTCCGCCAGGGCGGTCCCGGGACCCTGGAGACAAGGACCCTGGGCCCGGATCAAGGCTCGGTGAGCTGGCCGTTCCACGCCCTGAAGGCGGGCGCGGACGGCAAGAGCGCCTACATCCGAGTGCGGGTGCGAAAGAGAAGCGCCGGCGGGCCCGACCTGATGGCCTATTCCAACCCCATACGTCTCATCCTGTTCTGAGCCGCGTTCAGGGGCCGGCCGACGCCCCTTGACGGGGCACACGGCTGTCCCCATTTACACGGTGCGGGCGCTCGATGAGGTCCGCTGACCGTCAGGCGCGGTCCAAGGGGACGCGCAAGACAGCTCATATTGCTTCTTCTCGAGGATATGATCATGACTGCATTCGACTTCTCTCCGCTGTTCCGCAGCTTCATCGGGTTCGACCGCCTGGCCGACAGCCTGGAAGCCGCCTATCGCTCCGAGTCCGGCGGGTATCCGCCATACAACATCGAGCGCACGGGCGAGGACCGGTACCGCATCTCCATGGCGGTGGCGGGATTCGGCAACGACCAGCTCGACGTGGAGGTCAAGGAGAACATCCTGACCGTCCGCGGCAACAAGCCCGAGGAGCGCGAGGATTCCGACTACCTGTACCGGGGCATTGCCAACCGCAGCTTCGAGCGCCGGTTCCAGCTCGCGGACTATGTGGTGGTCGAGGGTGCAGGACTCAGGGACGGGCTGCTGCACATCGAGCTCAAGCGCGAGGTCCCCGAGGCCGTGAAGCCCCGTCGCATCGAGATCCAAGACGAGGGCGGACGGATGATCGGGCGCGAGGCCGAGGCAGCCTGACCGGACCGCGGCCGACCCGGGGGGCGGAAGCCCCCCGTTTCGCAGCGGCCCAGGCTTCAGGACGCGGCTGGCGGCGGCTGGCAGTACGCACACCAGTATGTGGACCTGAGTCCCCTTCCCCACCGCGCGATCTGAATCACGCCGCCGCAGCGCAGGCAGGGCCGCCCCGCCCGATCGTATACCCAGAGCCGGTCCCGCCCTTCGCCTGAAGGACGGGTGACTCGCGGCCCGCCGCCGAGGTTCCGGCCGAGCAGCCCGGCCGCGCACCCGAACAACGCCGCCAGGCGCCCGTCGTCCACCTGCCCGAGGACCGCGAAGGGGTCTGTCCCCTGGAGAAACAGCACCTCCGACTTGTAGACGTTCCCTATGCCGGCCGCGATGCGCTGGTCGAGCAGCACGTCCACCAGCGGCGTTTCCGGGTCGGCCACTCGCCGGGCCCGCGCGCAGATTTCGCCGGTCCGCACGTCCGGGGCGAGCAGGTCGGGACCGAGCCGGTGCGCCAGATCCCTCTCCGCCAGCCCCTCGCCGCGCAGCAGCTCCACCTCCCGGGCGTTGAAGCAGACGAACAGGGCCTCATCCGTGCACAGGACCAGCCGCGCCTGCCGGGCCGGCTTCTTCCACCGCTCCCCCGGCGCGTACCTGTGCCAGGAGCCGTACAGTCCCAGGTGCACGCGAACGGCGAGCCCGTTGCCGAAGCGGATGAACAGGTGTTTTCCCCGGCAATCGACCCCGGTCAGGGTCTGCCCGGACAGCTGCCGACCATACCGGGTTGGCACGTCAACCGACCGCGCCGACTGACCCGCCAGCTCCGCATGGAGCCTGGCCGCGAGTTTGTGGAC
>JASFUT010000362.1:0-3567 GCA_050050175.1 Chromatiales bacterium | reverse complement strand
GAGGATCTGAAGGCGAGCGACTGGCCGCGAACCTACCAGAACCCCACCTATCCGAACCTCTTCGCCGCGGGGATCGCCTTCGCCCCGCCCGGGTGCACCTCCAAGCCCTGCGTGTCGCGAAACGGCACGCCCATCGGCCCCACCGTGCCCCGCACCGGCTACACCTCGGAGCTCACCGGCAAGGCCGCCGCGCTCAATATCGCCGATATGATCCAGGGGCGCGCGCCCAGCCACAGCGCTTCGCTGGCCGAGACCGCGGGCATGTGCATCGCGTCGATGAAGAACTCCTGGACCCGCGGATCGGCGGCCGTGATCGGCATCCACCCGATCGTGCGCAACCGCGACCGCTACCCCGAGCACGGCCGGAACCTCACCGCGAGCAGCGTCGAGATGGGCCTGGCCGGGGCCTGGCTGAAGAAGGGCCTGCACCACGCGTTCCTCTACAAGCTGAGTGCGAAGCCCATGTGGAAGTACGTGCCCTGAAGGAGGGCCTGCCATGAGGTACGTCATCACCGAGCGCGAGCGCCGAAGGCAGACGAGCGTGCCGTTCCAGCTGTGGCGGCTTGTCGCGCTGTCCCTGCGCTTCATGCGGCTGACAAAGATGGGAGGGCACTGAGGCCCTGCCGGACGGCGGCCCGAGCGGACCACCGGCCCGGCAGGCATGCCGAGCCCCACACCTGTGCGCGCGGGAGCGCGCCCGCGGCTCCGGCGTCTGTTCGCCCGGGCTAACAGCCCGTTACGCACTTTCCTTCGCTGTCGAACTCCATCGTGCGTCCGCTCAACGGCAGATGCACGGGCACCGAGGACGCCCGGATGAACCTGTGGGTCTTGGTGCCGGGGATCGGCCTGCCTCCGTCGGTCGCCCGCTCGTTCACGTGCGATGCGATGACCGCGCCCGGCCGGATCAGCCGGTTGACGACGTAGGCCGCCTCCTCCGGACCGGTGGTGAATGTGTCGCCGATGTTCATCACCACGAGCTTCGCCCCGTAGTGCCCGCGGACGACGGTCTCCTGCTCTGCGGTGATTCCGGTGTCGCCCGAAAGATAGACGACCAGCCCGTTCGAGAACGTCAGCACGTAGCCGGTCGGCGGGCCTGCGTAGGCGGTCAGCCCCGCGGCCTCCAGCATCGCGCCGAGCCCGCCGCCGATCAGCTCTCCGGCGATGCCGTTGGAGTGCGCGGCCGGAACCGTCGTGATTGTCACGCCCCCCACCCTGCGCGAGCCGCCGAAGCGCACGAGCTGCGAGGCCTCGGGATCGCCTCCCAGCGCCTCCAGCTTACGGGCGAAGAAGCGCGGCATCTCGCTGCCGGTGACGATCCGCGCCTTGCGGGCCAGGGCGATCTCCACGCTGTTGGTGTTGGGCGCAGTCTTCACCGCGACATCGGGATTGGCGCATTCGCCCGCATTGACGCGCCCGATACGACGGTCGCCCACGTGATCGCCGTGCATGTGGCTCACCAGCACCACGTCGATCCTGCCCAGACGGGGGTCATCCGGGCCCGCGACCGTCCGGCCGGCGTCGTAGAGGAGCCGTGTGCCGTCCGGGTCCTCCAGGACCATCGCCCGGTCGAGCCTGCAGAGCTCCCCGTCATGGCTCCCGAGGGGCGTGATCCTGACGGTGTCCCCTGCCGTCGCTCGACCGGCGGCAGCCGCGATGCCCGCCGCGAGCAGGAGCGGGAACAAACGAAACGCGGATGCCGACTTCATGGATATCCCCCCTCTGCCGGAACACCGGCCGTTGGTGAACCCGCATTGTAGCCCCGGTCCGAACCCCCGGCTGAGCCCACCGGGAGGCGTGGGACAGGCCGCGCAGTGGGGCCGGGCGCGCCGGAAGGCCGGTCGCTCATCGCTGGCGGATGTGCTACAACGGGCCGCGCCGGGGAATCCGCCCAGTTGCCTGCCGGCCGCCTCCGCGGCGGATCCCGGCGATTGCGGCGTCACTGCCCCGGTGCGTTCGGGCCAGGCTGGGGAGGATCCATGTCTCTGTGCAAACCCTTTCATCCACTCACCCTTGCCCTGGCGCTCTGTCTGGCAGTTGCGGGCTGCGGGGACGATTCCGGCCAGCCTGCCGGTGGCGGGGAGCGAGCCACCTCGGATCAGGTGGCTCGGGCCGATGCCCCGGGCGAGGCGATGCTGAGCGCCCATGAGCGGCCGGATGCCGCGAGTGAGCGGGAAGCAGACGAGGGATTCGCCCTCGGCGCACCCCGCGACGATCTCGAGCGGTTCTACGGCATCTACGGCGACCCGGCCAACCCCGGGCGGGACTTCTTCGTCGCCGAGGCGGAGCCGCCGCTCGGCAGCGACATGGAGGTGCCGCCCGGCTACCTGATGATCGGGGCCATGTGGGGTGACGTCGCACCCTGGTACATGGAGTCTGTCTCCGACAGGCGCTTCGAGCAGCGGTGGGTGGGCGACTTCGGCCATGCCGTCATCGCCGAGTTCGACCTGGGCGGGGACGGCAGCGCCGTCGCCCTGACCTTCGAGACCGTCTTCGACGACCGCGGACGGCTGGAGCGGCTGCGCGACCTCCCGAAGGAGTGGCAGTAGCCGGCCGTTGCCCGGGTCCGGCATCGCTGATTCGTCCGCCCGCCGCGACCCCCGGAACGCCCCTGCATCGCGGCCGCTGGAAAGGGCGGCCGCGCCAGCCCCGACGGCTTGGGCGAGCCGACCCCGTGGGAAGGCATCCGGCAGATGCCTCGCCCGCAGGGTCCGGGGGACACCCGCGCGGCGCTGGGCGGTGAGCACGATCGCCTGTACAATCCGCGGCTGCTACAGGCGCGGCAGCACGGGAGCGCGCCGACGCCCGCGCGACACCGAGATGATCAAGCTCAGGACCTACGTCTACGTCGACTCTCTGCAGCCGCAGCTGGCGGAGTACATGGCCACCGTCAGCCAGGGCTTCCTGCCGATCCCGGGCGACGCCTGCCTGTGGGTCGAGGTCTCCCCCGGCATGGCGATCCACCGGCTCACCGATATCGCCCTCAAGGCGACCCGCGTGCACCTCGCCCAGCAGGTCGTGGAGCGCGCATTCGGCTCCATGGTGATCCATCAGCGCGACCAGAGCGACGTGCGCGACGCCGGCCGGATCCTGCTCGAGAACCTGGGCGCCCGGCAGCAGGACCGGCAGAAGTGCCAGGTGGCCTGGCGGGAGGTGATCCGGGCCATGACGCCGGACCACACGGTGCTGATCAACCGCCAGAACCGCCG
Source organism: Chromatiales bacterium (assembly GCA_050050175.1). Lineage (GTDB taxonomy): Bacteria > Pseudomonadota > Gammaproteobacteria > Chromatiales > Chromatiaceae > CAVQCX01. The sequence continues at coordinate 361 of JASFUT010000362.1, read as the reverse complement.
CGGCTCCATGATCCTGCCCGGGCAGAGCATGTTCATCCTGGAGACGGAGCCGGCCGGCTACATCGTCTACGCGGCCAACCAGGCCGAGAAGGCCGCGAACATCACGTTGATAGACGTGCGCGCCGTGGGCGCCTTCGGGCGGCTGACCCTTTCGGGCAGCGAGGCGGACGTGGACGAGGCCGCCGCGGCGGCGGTCGCCGCCGCCGAGAACCCCTCCGGCACCTGAGAACCGGCCGGGCTGCAGCGGGCGCGGCCGACGGGGATCGTACCACGGACGGCCAGGGGCCCCGATCGCCCCGCCCCGGTCGACAATGCCCCCGAAATGCGGTATCCAATCACCTCCCCCGCAACGCACCTGGGC
>JASFUT010000361.1:0-3577 GCA_050050175.1 Chromatiales bacterium | reverse complement strand
GGCGTCCGTTTCATTGAGGCGGGCAACCCCGAATCGGCCCAGCCGACTCTCCCGCTCGCCGAGATCCCGGAGGAGTCGGTGAGGTGGCCCTCCAGACTGGGAGTCGCGGGAGCGGACACTGTGAGGCCGAAGCTGGGACAAACGGCTGCCAGACGGTCTGTTGGAGAAAAGGGCTAGCGTCCACAAACCGCTAACCCTTTGATTTTTTGGCTCCCCGGGACGGGCTCGAACCGCCGACCTAGTGATTAACAGTCACCCGCTCTACCGACTGAGCTACCGGGGATCGGTAAATTTGAAGCCGCGTATCTTACGAAGGGCCCTTCCGGCGGTCAAGCTGCAGGGGTGCCCGTCCTACTTCAAGACCTTGGCGATCCGGTCCAGGGCCTTCTCGAGGTTCTCCATGCTGGTGGCGATGGAGATGCGGGCGTGTCCGTTCAGCCCGAAAGCGGAGCCGGGCACCAGCGCGACGCCGGCCTTCTCGATCAGGTGCTCGGCAAACTCGAGATCGTTCTTGACCCCCTTGAGCCGAAGGAGGGCGTCCTGGACGCCGGGGAAGCAGTAGAAGGTCCCGTCGGTGGGCAGGCAGCTCACGCCGGGCAGGGTGTTCAGGCGATCGACGACGTAGTCGTGGCGCTCCTTGAAGGCCGCGAGCATGGTCTGGATGCAGGCCTGGGGGCCTTCCAGGGCCGCCTGGGCCGCCGCCTGGGAGATGGAGGCCGGGTTGGAGGTGCTCTGGGACTGGATCTTCTTCATGGCCTTGATCAGCTCCGCCGGACCGCCGGCGTAGCCGATGCGCCAGCCCGTCATGGAGTAGGCCTTGGAGACCCCGTTCAGGACCATGGTCCGCTCCTTGAGCTCCGGGCAGACGTTGACGATGTTGACGAACGGCTCGTCGGACCAGCGGATGTGTTCGTACATGTCGTCCGTGGCCACGATGATCCGCGGATGCTCTTCCAGCACCTGCCCCAGCGCCGCCAGCTCGTCGCGGGTGTAGGTCATGCCCGTGGGGTTGGACGGGCTGTTGATCACCACCATCCGGGTCTTGCCGTTGATCGCGGCTTTGAGCTGTTGGGGCGTGATCTTGAAGCGCTGGGCGGGACCGGCGTTGATGAACACCGGCACGCCGCCGGCCAGCAGGACCATGTCGGGGTAGGACACCCAGTAGGGCGCCGGGATGACCACCTCGTCCCGGGGGTCGAGCAGGGCCTGGGCGAGGTTGTAGAAGCTCTGCTTGCCGCCGCAGGACACCAGGATCTGATCGAGCTCGTAGGCGAGGTCGTTCTCGCGCCTGAACTTCTCGACCACGGCCCGCTTGAGGCCGGGGGTGCCGTCGACCGGGGTATACTTGGTCTGCCCGTCCCTGATGGCCTTGACGGCTGCCTTCTTGATGTGATCCGGGGTGTCGAAGTCGGGCTCGCCGGCCCCCAGGCCGATGACATCCTTGCCGGCGGCGCGCAGCTCTGCGGCGCGGGCGGTGATGGCCAGGGTGGGCGAGGGCTTGACGGCCTGGACGCGAGCGGACAGTTTGATCGTCATTCTTAGTTCTTTCCGGGCTGGGGGCTCGTGGAACCTGCTGGCCGAGACCGGTCCTCGGGAACCGGGGCCTCGCCGCCGGTGTCCTTTCAAACCAGGCCTCACATGATAGCCAATCGCCGTAGCCAGAAGAATCCCCGATGAGCAAAGAATTGAAGCTCGACTCCCGGTTCGGACCCGCCGGCGATCAGCCGGAGGCCATCGAGCGCCTGGTCTCGGGCCTGGAGGCGGGGGAGGCGGGCATGACCCTGCTCGGGGTGACCGGTTCGGGCAAGACGTTCACCATCGCCAATGTGGTCGGCGCGGTGCAGCGGCCCACCCTGGTGCTCGCCCCCAACAAGACCCTTGCGGCGCAGCTCTACGGCGAGTTCCGCGAGTTCTTCCCGGGCAATGCGGTGGAGTACTTCGTCTCCTACTACGACTACTACCAGCCCGAGGCCTACGTCCCCACCACGGACACCTACATCGAGAAGGACGCCTCGATCAACGAGCACATCGAGCAGATGCGCCTGTCGGCGACCAAGGCGCTGCTCGAGCGCGACGACACCGTCATCGTGGCCACGGTGTCGTCCATCTACGGCCTGGGCGATCCGCAGGCCTACCTCAGCATGGTGCTGCACCTGGTTCGCGGCGATCGCATCGACCAGCGCTTCATCCTGCGGCGCCTCGCCGAGCTCCAGTACAAGCGCAACGAGGTAGAGCTGCACCGCGCCACCTACCGCGTGCGGGGCGACGTGATCGACATCTACCCGGCGGAGTCGGAGGCCGAGGCCCTGCGGGTGGAGCTCTTCGACGACGAGATCGAGAACCTCGCGCTGTTCGATCCGCTGACCGGCGAGGTGCTCCGGCGCGTGCCCCGCTACACGGTCTATCCCAAGTCGCACTACGTCACTCCGCGCGAGACCCTGCTCAGCGCCATCGACCAGATCAAGGAGGAGCTCAAGGAGCGGCTCGAGCAGCTCCGCCAGGCGGGCAAGCTGGTGGAGGCCCAGCGGCTGGAGCAGCGCACCCGCTTCGATCTGGAGATGATGATGGAGATCGGCTACTGCTCCGGGATCGAGAACTACTCGCGCTATCTCTCGGGCCGCGGGGCGGGCGAGCCGCCGCCGACGCTGTTCGACTACCTGCCCAACGACGCCCTGCTGGTGGTCGACGAGAGCCATGTCACCGTGCCCCAGCTCGGGGGCATGTACCGGGGCGACCGCTCGCGCAAGGAGACCCTGGTGGAGTACGGGTTTCGCCTGCCCTCGGCGCTCGACAACCGGCCCCTGCGCTTCGAGGAGTTCGAGGCGCGGGCCCCGCAGACCATCTACGTCTCGGCCACGCCGCGTGAGTACGAGCGCCGGCACTCGGGCGAGATCGTCGAGCAGGTGGTGCGCCCCACCGGCCTGGTCGACCCGGAGGTGGAGGTGCGCCCGGCCACGACCCAGGTGGACGACCTGCTCTCGGAGATCCACCTGCGGGTGGCCGCCGGGGAGCGGGTTCTGGTGACCACGCTTACCAAGCGGATGGCGGAGGACCTCACGGACTACCTGGGCGAGCACGGGGTGCGGGTGCGCTACCTGCACTCGGACATCGACACGGTCGAGCGGGTGGAGATCATCCGCGACCTGCGCCTCGGGGAGTTCGACGTCCTGGTGGGCATCAACCTGCTGCGCGAGGGCCTGGACATGCCCGAGGTCTCGCTGGTGGCCATCCTGGATGCCGACAAAGAGGGGTTCCTGCGATCGGAGGGCTCTCTCATCCAGACCATCGGGCGAGCGGCGCGCAACGTCCACGGCAAGGCGATCCTTTACGCCGATAACATTACCGGGTCCATGCGTCGGGCGATCGACGAGACCGAGCGGCGCCGCGCCAGGCAGGTGGCCTACAACCAGACCCACGGCATCACGCCCCGTACGGTCGAGAAGGCCGTGGCGGACATCATGGAAGGGGCCTACCCGGGGGCGCCCATGCCGGCCCGGCGCTACGCCCGGGTGGCGGAGGAGCAGGCGGAGTATGCGGGCCTCACGCCGGAGCAGATGGCCCGCAAGATCAGGCAGCT
>JASFUT010000360.1:0-3587 GCA_050050175.1 Chromatiales bacterium | reverse complement strand
CCGGCACCGGCGTCCCGGAGATGGGGCCCAACACCACCGGGCTGGGCCAGGTCTTTCAGTACATTCTGCGTACGGACGATCCTGAGCGCTTCGATCCGATGGCGCTGCGCAGCCTCAACGACTGGGTGGTCAAGCTCGTCCTGATGCCCGTGGAAGGGGTGACCGAGGTGCTGTCCTTCGGCGGCGAGGTGCGCCAGTACCAGGTCCTGGTCGACCCCAAACGCCTGCTCTCGTTCGGGCTCTCGGTCCAGGACCTGGGGGCCGCGCTGGAGGCCAACAACCGCAATGCGGGCGGCTGGTATCTCGACCGCGGAGCCGAGCAGCTGATCATCCGCGGCGTCGGCTGGGTGCGGCCGGGCGAGGCGGGCCTCAGGGACATCGGCAATGTGCCGCTCAAGGACGTGGACGGCGTGCCCGTGCGGGTGCGGGACGTGGCCGAGGTGGTGTTCGGCCCCGAGGTCCGCCAGGGGGCGGTGACCATGAGCGAGCGCCGTCCCGGCGGCGAGGCCGCCCGTCTCGGGGAGGTGGTCGCCGGCATCGTGCTGAAGCGCCTGGGCGCGAACACCAAGGCGACCATCGACGGGGTCAAGGACCGACTGCCCGCCATCCAGCGGGCGCTGCCGGAGGGCGTGGTCATCACGCCCTTCTACGACCAGGCGGATCTGGTGGAGAAGGCCGTGGCCACGGTCACGCGCGCGCTGGTCCAGGCGTTCGCGCTCGTCCTCGTGGTCCTCGCGCTGTTCCTGCTCAACATCCGGGCCACGCTGCTCGTGCTGGTCTCCGTCCCGCTGTCCGTGGGCCTCGCGCTCGTGGCGATGGTCGGGTGGGGGATCTCCGCCAACCTGATGACCCTGGGCGGACTGGCAGTGGCCATCGGCATGATGGTGGACGGGTCGGTGGTGATGATGGAGAACATCTTCAAGCACCTCTCCCGCGGCGGGGAGGACCGGGGCATTGCGCTGCGCATCGAGGAGGCCGCCCGGGAGGTGGGCCGCCCGGTGTTCTTCGCCGTCGGCGTGGTTGTCGTGGTGTTCGCGCCGCTCTTCACCCTCGAGGGCGTGGAGGGCCGGCTCTTCCGGCCGATGGCGGTGGCCATCGTGCTGGCCATGCTCGCCTCGGTGCTGGTCGCGCTCACCGTGGTGCCGGCGCTCGCGAGCTACGCGTTCAGGCATCCGCTGCGGGTGCGGGCCAGCCCGCTGCTCCTTCCTTTCGAGTGGGCCTACGCCCGCCTGCTGCGCGGCGCCCTGCGGGCGCGCTGGCTGGTGGTGCTGACCGCGGCGGTCCTGCTCGGGGCGGCGCTCTGGCTGGTGCCTCGGCTCGGGACCGAGTTCGTGCCCGAGCTCGAGGAGGGCACGCTCAACGTACGGGTCACCCTGGCCCCCTCGTCGAGCCTGGAGACGGCGCTCGGCGTGGCCGGGAAGCTGGAGGCAGTGCTGATGACGTTCCCGGAGGTGACCTACGCATCCAGCCGGATAGGTCGGGCGGAGCTCGGCGGCGACCCGGAGCCGGTCTCCAATATCGAGATCTACGTGGGTCTGCTCCCTCAGTCCCGGTGGACCACCGCGCCGGACCGTCCGTCCCTGGAGGCGCGGATCGAGCAGGCGCTCTCGGTGCACCCCGGACTGCTGTTCTCGTTCTCACAGCCCATTGCCACCCGCGTGGACGAGCTGCTCTCCGGGGTGAAGGCTCAGCTCGCCGTGAAGCTCTTCGGCTCGGACCTCGAGGTGCTCGCCGACAAGGGGAAGCGCATCGAGCAGCTGGTCAGGACGGTGCCCGGGGCGCGGGACGTGGCCCTGGAGCCCATCGCCGGCGAATCCCGGCTGGTGGTGCGCCCGGATCGGGACCGGCTGGCCCGCTTCGGCATTCCCGTGGCGCAGGTGATGGACCTGGTCGCGGACGCCGTCGGCGGCGTCGAGGCTGGCCAGGTGATCCGCGGCAACGAGCGCTACGACATCCTGGTGCGGCTGGCGCCGCGCCACCGCGACAGCGTCGACGCCATCGGCGACCTGATCCTGGCCGCGGCGAACGGGGCCTGGGTGAGGCTGCGCGACGTGGCCCAGGTCGCCATCGAGTCCGGACCGCCCCAGATACGGCGCGACGACGTGCAGCGAAGGGTGGTCATCGAGGCCAACGTCGAGGGCCGCGACATGGGGAGCGTGGTGGCGGAGATCGATCGGCGCGTCGCCGAGGAGATCGACCTGCCGGCCGGCTACAGCCTGGCCTTCGGCGGTCAGTTCGAGAGCCAGCGGCGCGCCCAGCAGCGGCTCATGATCGTGGTCCCGCTCTCGCTCGGCCTGATCTTCCTGCTGCTCTACTTTGCCTTCCACTCCGTGGGCCAGGCGCTCCTCGTGATGCTGAACGTCCCGCTCGCCCTGATCGGGGGCGTGGCGGCCCTCTATGCTTCCGGACTCTACCTGTCGGTGCCGGGCTCCATCGGCTTCATCGCCCTGTTCGGCATTGCCGTGCTCAACGGCGTGGTGATGGTCAACGCCATCAACCAGAACCTGGATGCCGGCATGGACCTGGACAGGGCGGTGTACGAAGGCGCGCTGTCGCGCCTGCGGCCGGTCCTGATGACCGCCCTGACCACGCTGCTCGGGCTGGCCCCCCTGCTGTACGCGACCGGTGTCGGCTCGGAGGTCCAGCGGCCGCTGGCCACGGTCGTGGTCGGCGGCCTGGCGTCGGCCACCCTGCTGACGCTGTTCGTGCTGCCAGCGCTCTTCCCGGTGTTCACCCGGGATCTGCCCCGGCGCGCCCCTCGGCCACCCGGACGACCGGCTGGCACCGTTCGTGGCGGCGGACTACATTAATTCGCGTGAGCGGCAGCGGGCGCCATGCGGGTCGCGGTCAACGATGAACGTGCCTGCTGCCTCGGTATTATCCGCCAGCCGTATTCGGGGCGCACAACGAGGAGAGCCGCCATGCCGGAAGTCAACGGGCTGCAAGGAGGACGGATGGCGGCGCTGGCGGTGGCCGGCATCGCAGGGCTGATCGACCAGGGGGCGGTGCGCGCCGAGGGGGACCTGACCGCGCAGACGCCCGTGGAGATCTCCGTCCGGCTCGGTGACGCGGAGGATGCCTTGAAGTTCTACCCGGACAGCCTCAGCCTGGAGACCGGCAAGCTCTACAAGCTGACCCTCCACAACGCGAGTCCGCAGAAGCACTACTTCTCCTCCGAGGGCGTGGCGCGCTCGGTGTTCACCCGCAAGGTGCAGGTGAACGGCCCGGACGGCAAGCCCATCGCCGAGGTGAAAGGCCAGGTCCGCGAGATTGAGGTCTACCCGGGTCACCGCGCGGAGTGGTGGTTCGTGCCCATCAAGACGGGCCGGTTCGACGACCTCGAGTGCACCATCGCTGGCCATGCCGAGCATGGGATGACCGGGTCGGTGGAGATCCGTTAGGCGCTCTGGCGGGGCGGGGCTCTCGGACCCCCGAATGCTCATTCCTGCAGGAGCGGCCTGTCAGGCCGCGGATGTTCGCGCTGCTCGGCGAGCGCTCCCACACGCGATCGTCCACGCTGTCTGGAAGTCCGCCGCAGAAGGAGCGGCTGCCAGCCGCGAACAGGCGGCGGGCACGGCCGGTGCGGC
>JASFUT010000359.1:0-3592 GCA_050050175.1 Chromatiales bacterium | reverse complement strand
GCGGCCGCCTCAGGCGGCGTGTCCGCGGCGCGCTCGGTGCCGGGCACGGTCGCCTGCGCGCGCTCTTCGGGGCTCAGGAACATATCGACAAAGCCGGAGTAGTTGAAGGTCGTGTCCATGGCAAAGCCTCCTCAGCGGATAATGCACGGTGACGCCCTGAGGCCTTTACAATATACGTGCCATCGTTGAGGAATAGGACCTGATTCCATCTATCTGTCTGATTAAGAATGATATTTAGGGGCCGGTCCGAGCTTCGGGCGCCCCGGACGGCCCGGTGGATGCGCACCAGAACGGGGATTGGGTCCCGCATGGCGCCCTGCGGGGGGTGCCCGCCCGGCGCTCCGGATGGACCCCGTGCGTAAAGAGGACTATGCGTTCATCAATGGCATCCATCCCCGAACCGGAGGAGTCCGTCATGGCACGCATCATGTTCGTTGTTCCGGTCCTGCTCGCCGCGCTGCTGGCCGGCGCGGGGCCGGCGGGCGCTCAGGCGGCCGGCGCCGGATCGCCCGTCGACGCCGCCGTTGCCGCGAAGGCGGTCTTTCATGTCAACATCGCGAGCCCCGCCAAGCTCGCGGTCCATCTGGGCGTCATCGAGCGTACCTGGAAGGACCTGAAGGCGCGTGGGAGCGAGCCGGATCTCGTCGTGGTGTTCATCGGCCCGAGCGTGCGCTATCTCACGACAGCGCCGGGAGACCAGATAGCCCTCGAGTACGAAGACGTGCTGAAACGTATCGCCGCATCAGTCGGGCGTCTCGGCGGAAACGGCGTCCGGCTTGAGATCTGCGGACTCGCCATGCAAGCTTTCGGCGTGGATCCGGCCACCGTGCTGCCCGGGCTCGAGGCGGTGGATAACGGGTACCTGCCGGTCATCGACTACCAGGCACGGGGATACAGTCTGGTGCCGGTGTTCTGATCCGGGCGTGCTGCTTGCGCAGAGCCCCGGGCGACGGCGGCGTGGACCGCCGGACGACGTTGACAATCGCGGGCGTGCCGCAAACCCAAAACCCGAGGCGCCGGTCCCAGGCGCCCCTATATAGGCATCTGCAATGGCCAACCTGGTCACCCTCAGCCGCCTGCTGCTCGTGCTCGCGGTCATGCTCCTGGCCTACGCGCCGCCCACGGCATGGCGTCTCTTGACGGTGCCGCTGCTGATACTGGCCTTCGTTACCGACGCGGTCGACGGCTACGTCGCACGCCGGCGGGGCGAGGCGACCGTCTTCGGCGCCATGCTGGACATCGCGGTGGACCGGGCCGTGGAGATCTCCCTCTGGGTGGTGCTCGCGGACCTGAATCTGGTTCCCGTGTGGGTACCGATCGTGTTCGTTGTGCGGGGGGCGCTGGTGGACACCATCCGCGGCGCCGCCAGTGCGCGCGAGCAGCGTGCACCGTTCGACACCCTGCAGGGAGGTCTGGCCCGCTGGCTGGTGGCGGGAAGCTTCGTGCGAACGCTCTACGCGGTGATCAAGGCGGTCGCCTTCTGCTGGCTGCTGCTGCTGCATGCGCTCTTTCCCCTGGCGCCGGAACTGGAGGCCGAGTGGGGCGGCACGCTCCGGCTGATCGGCGACCTGCTCGTCTACGCCTCGGTGGCGCTGTGCCTGCTGCGAGGGGCCCCGGTGGTGCTGGAGTATCTGCAGGCGAGCCGGGTGGCGCGCGAGCCGGGTGCATGAGGCGCGCGCTGGCCATCTTCGACGTCGACGGCACCCTCGTCCCGCCCCCCGGCGCCGAGGTGCGGTTCGCCCGTTTTCTGCGCGCCCGCGGACAGCTGACCCCGACGCGGGTCGCCGCCTATGCACTGCGCATTCCCCTGCGGCTTCTCGTCGACGGCGTGCTCGCCTTCAAGCGCAACAAGGCCTACCTGAACGGCATGGGCGGGCGGGCGCTCGAGGAGCTCGCCGACGCATTCGTGGACGGGCAGGGCCCTGAATTCTGGAACGCCGACGTCCTCGCCCGGCTGGAGATGCACCGCGCACAGGGCGACCGGGTGCTGCTGCTCACCGGTACCCCCGACGTGGTGGCCCGCGCCATGGCTCACCGTCTCGCGGTCGCCTGGGAGGCCTCGGTGCTGGACCGGCGGGACGGACGAGTGACCGCCCGTGCGCCGCGGCAGCACCCCCACGGCCGTTCAAAGCTCGCCATCGCGCGGCGTGTGGCCTCGGCCTGGGGATGCCCGCTGGAGGAGGCGTGGGCCTACGGCGATGCCTGGGCCGACCGGCACCTGCTTTCCTCGGTGGGCCATCCGGTGGCGGTCCATCCCGGTCCCCGCCTGCTGCGCCTGGCCCGCCAGCGGGGGTGGGAGGTCATCGGCCCTGACCGAAGGCGCCCTGCCGGCGGGATCAGGACGAGCGCAGATAGCTGAGCGTCGACGGCTCGAAGGCCTTGGGTGTGATCCCCAGCGCGCGGAAGGTCTCGGTGGCGTCGCAGGTGTTGCCTTCCATCAGCATGGTGATCTGGTCGCGGGTGACCGGGAACCAGTCGGCGCCCTCGAACAGCGCGGCCACCGTCTTGACCGCCCATGCGGGCGCGGGGAGCATCAGCTTGCGTTTTCCGCAGGCCTCGGCGATCAGCTCGATGATCTGCTTCCAGGCGAGCGTGTCCGGCCCCCCCAGGCAGATGGACTGGCCGGCCAGTGCCGGCTCCTCCACCGACCGGACGAACACCGCCGCCACGTCCTCCACGTGCACCGGCGAGAGCTCGAAGCGGCCGGCGCCGAAGGGAAGCAGGCCGTCGTAGAAGAGAGGCGCCGGCGTGGGCATGTCGATCATCTCCTCCTTGAGCTGGGTGGCCAGCTCCATGCGGCCCCTGGGATCGCCGAAGATCACCGAGGGCCGGATGACGGTCCAGTCGAGCCCCTTGGCCTTGAGGTACTCTTCGGCACGGTGCTTGGTGCTCTGGTAGGGCGTGCCGTCCTCCTTGACCCCATTGGCGCTCATCAGGACGAAACGCCGCACGCCTTTCTCGGCGGCCCTGTCGATGGCGCGTCGGGCACCCTCGAAATGCATCGCCTCGAAGGTGACACCCTTCTCGGGCTTCTCCCTGAGCAGGCCGATCAGATAGACCGCCGCGTCCGTGCCCTCCAGGGTCCGGGCGACCGCCTCGTCGTCACCGATCCCGCCCGCTACCTGATCGCAGGCGTCCGGCCGGCGCACCTTGCTCCCGCTGCCGGGTCTGACCAGCAGGACCGGGCGGTGCCCGGCGTCAACCAGCGCGTCGGTGACGTAGCTGCCGACGAACCCCGTTCCACCGAACACCGCAACTCTCATCCGATACACCCCCTCGATGGCCCCGGGGCGCCGCGAGGCTCCGCTGCAGCCCGCGGCGCCGCGCCCGTAGTCAGTGTCATGGCACCGGATGGAGAAAATACAAGAGCTCGCCGCGGCGGGGCGGGGTCCCGCATTCGCCGGGCGCCCCCAGGACCGCCCTGCGCCCTCAGTGGCTCGTCCCGGCGGACCGGGTGATCTTGTTGTAGACGTTGTACTTGCCTGAGGGCTTCACCATTGGCAGGCGCTTGATCTCTTTCAGGGTCTCGGCATCGTAGACGATCACGGCGCCGTCCATCTCCCAGATGCTGAGCAGGGCGTGCTCGCCGTCC
>JASFUT010000358.1:0-3619 GCA_050050175.1 Chromatiales bacterium | reverse complement strand
TGCTACTTCTGTCACGGCTTCGCCGGCGACGCCCGCACGCTGGCCAGCCGCTACCTGACGCCGCCGCCTCGGGACTTCACCGCGGCGCGGCGGGACCGGCTGTCCCGCGAGGCGATGATCGCCACCGTGCGCGACGGCTCCCCCGGCACCGCCATGCAGGGCTTCGCCGGGCGGCTGTCGGCGGCGGACATCGAGGCGGTGGTGGACTACGTGCGCGCCGAGCTCATGGAGGGCGCCGGCGGAGGCACCCGCTACCACTCGCCGGCCAACGGCTGGGACCCGGCGCGGGACTCCCCCGCCATCGCGTTCGTGACCGGCGAGCTGCCCCTGGAGGCGTCGGCGGACCGCCTCGGCCCGCAGGAGGCGGCGGGCAAGCGCCTGTACCTCGCCACCTGCATCAGCTGCCATGATGCGGGCGGCGCCGCAGCCGGGCCGGTCTGGGATACACGCGCCGTCTCCTTCCCCCGCGGGCGCTACTCGCACCGGGCCGAACGGGCGGACGCGGTGACCGGTGCGACACCCTATGCGCGGCACGATCGGCCGCCGACGATCCCCGACCTCGGGGCCGCGGAGCGGCGCGGAGAGGCCCTGTTCCAGGCCAACTGCGCCTTCTGCCACGGGGCGGACGGCAGCGGCAGGAACTGGATCGGCAGCTTCCTCCAGCGGCGGCCCCGGGACCTCACCGACTCCGGCTTCATGGCGGGGATGACCCGCGCACGCCTCGCGGCGCGGATCCGCGAGGGCGTTCCGGGCACCTCCATGCCCGCCTGGAGCGGCGTCCTCGACGACTCGCAGATCCGGGCGCTCATCGCCTACATAGAGCGCGCGTTCCATCCCTTGAAAGACTGAGCCCGGCACGCGGGGTCGGATCTCTCCTGGTTCCGGGAATCGCTTCCCGCACGCGGGACGCTCGGCGGACCGGGATTCCATTAGGTAATTTCCCTCAGTGTCGTAAAGCTGGCAAAGACGATAACAAACAAGCGCTTATATTGCGCAGCGGCGCCCTCAGGATTGCTGGCACGGCGGTTGCTAGTCACAGGTCCTAAAGGCGGGTTGTCCCCCGGGAGCAGCATGCCGGCCGAGTGCCGACAGCCGCCTCATTTGAGTCGCTGTGACACAACTTACGGGGCAAGCCGTCGCAAGGTTTGCGGGAAACGGGAGAATCTGAATGACTACAAAGCGTATTGGTCTGCAGCTCCTCGGCGGGGCGGCGTTGCTGGCACTGGCCACCGGCGCATCCGCTCAGATCCGGGGGAGCAAGCACGACCTGGGCGCGGACGGCACGGCCCAGGCGACGACGAGCCTCACCTCGGAGGTCTGCGTGTTCTGTCACACGCCCCACGGCAGCGACACGACCGCCTCTGTGCCCCTGTGGAACAAGCCGCTGGGCGATCCAGCCCGGTTCACGACCTACGCGCAGCTTGCCACCTCGACCCTGGACGGCGAGGAGGCCGACGTGGGCTCCGTGTCGCTGGCCTGTCTCTCCTGCCATGACGGGGTCCAGGCGATGGACACCGTGCTCAATCAGCCGGGGTCCGGCGGCTACGCGGCCGCGGGCGCGGAGATCGACACGGGCGCCATCGGCCCCATGACGGGCACGCCCATCCCCGCCCTGGGCACGGACCTGCAGAACGATCACCCGATCGGCATCGAGTACGCGGGCGGCGGCTGCGGCGCCACCACTGCGGACTGCAATCCCGCCACCCAGACCAGCGATCCGGACTTCCGCCCGGCCCAGTTCCAGACCATCAACAACAATCCGGTTTGGTGGGTCGACACCGGCAACACCGAGACCGGATTCACCACGGTTCAGGATCTCGCCGGCGCAGCGGTGGCTGGGACCACCAACGTCCGCGAGAAGACCGACATGATCCTCTACACCCGGTCCGCCGGAGCGGGCGGGTTCACCACCCAGGGCCCGGCGGTGGAGTGCGGCAGCTGCCACGATCCACACGAGGCGGCGCCGACCGCCACCGAGGTGAGCTTCCTGCGCATCGCGAACAACAACAGCAACGTCTGCCTCTCCTGCCACGTCAAGTGACGGCCGGGGATGCGGGCGTGAGATAGGGATGTCGAACCCGTAGCCCGGCGCGGTGCGCAGCCGCCCCGGCGGGGCCGTCACGGAAAAGGGATCCGGGCGGCCCCGTATTGTTTTCGGGACGCGTTCGCGGCGGGCCGAAGAGACCCAGACGAGCGGAGGTGAATGCAAGGGCAACAGGGGCAGTGGGTCCGACATAACTAAAAAAGCACAAAGCAGCATCGAAAGCAGTACCTGAACTGGAGTGTCGACAAATGAGAGATGTGAAGCGATTGCTGGCTCTGGCCGGGCTCGCCTACGCCCTCGGCCAGCCTCCCGCTCTCGCCGGCGAGGACACCGACGCCGGCGCCCCCGACCTGTTCGCCCGCGTGGGCGAGCAGGTCATCACCGCCGAGGACTTCCGCATCGCCCTGCGCCAGGGGATGCGCGAGCGCTTCTATCACGGCCGGGTCCCCGAGGCCGAGCTCGCCACGTACCAGCGCGAGATCGGAGACGATCTGGTGCGGCAGGCCCTGCTGGAGCAGGAGGCCGAGCGCCGCGGCATCGAGCCCGACGAGGACCGGGTGAGCCGGGAGATCGCCGCCTACGTGGAGCGTTACGGCGAGCACCCCCAATGGGAGGAGCACCAGGCGGAGGTACTCGCCCGGCTCGAGCGGCAGCTGCGCGGCGAGAGCCGGGTGGCCCGGCTGGAGCGCCGGGTGCGGGACGTTGGAGAGCCGGATCCTGCCGAGGCTCGGGCATTCTACGAGGCCAATCCCAAGCTGTTCACGGAGCCCGAGCGGATGCGCGTGGCCGTCATCCTGCTCAAGGTCGCCGCCAACGCCCCGCCCGCCTCCTGGGAGGGCGCCCAGGAGGAGGCACGGGACCTGGTCCGCCGGCTGCGCGAGGGGGCGGAGTTCGCCGACCTGGCGCGGCTGCACTCCGGGGATCACACGGCGCCGAACGGCGGCGACATGGGCTACGTGCACCGCGGCATGCTGGCGCCAGCCGTACAGGTGGCGCTCGACGACCTCGAGCCCGGCGCAATCACCGAGCCCGTCACCGTGCTCGAAGGCGTGGCCGTGTTCCGGCTCCTCGAGCAGCAGGAGGCCTCCCTGAACCCGTTCGATGCCGTTCGGGACCGCGCGGTCCAGCTCTGGGAGCGCAGTGAGGCGGATTCCGCCTGGAAGGGGCTGATCGAGCAGCTCAGGGCGAGCACGCCCGTGCAGATCAACGAGAACCACTATCTGGCGCTGCCCGCGGGCCAGGCGCAGGAGGAGGCGGGCGCCCCGGAAGGACAGGGGTCCTAGGAGGTCCGAGCGGTCCCCGGGACGCGAATGAGCGCCGATGTGGAGCTCCCGCCGATTCTGCCGGCGCCCCCTGACCTCGCTCCGGGCCGCGGCGGTGGGACTGTGCGCCTGCCTCCCCTTCGCCGCCTCGGCGGCGGGCATCCCGCTGCCGTCGCTGCCGGATCTGCCCGATCTGCCCCCCGTGCGCTACTCGGGTCAGCTCGAGTCCACGGTCCGGATGGATTCGCCTGAGGGGCTGGAGGACTCCATGCAGCTGATCAACCGGCTCAACCTGAACCTCGGGACGTACATC
>JASFUT010000357.1:0-3629 GCA_050050175.1 Chromatiales bacterium | reverse complement strand
CAGCGCCCGCGTGGCGGCTCAGTCGGCGGCGACGCGCCTGAGGTTGGGGACGTCCAGCAGGAAGCGGTTGGCGTGCGTCTCCACGAGCAGGCTCTGGCGCTTGAACTCCGCGATGGTGCGGCTGGCCGTCTCGGTGGTGATGCCGAGCATGGCCCCCAAGTCCTCGCGACTGAACAGCTCGCACTCGCCTGAATCCTGATCGCTTGCCAGACGGAGGAGAAGCCGGGCAATCCGCTGTTTCGCCGGTCCTACGGAGAGCTCGGTCAGCCAGGCGTCGGCCTCCGCGAGCGCCTGCTGCCAGCGGCTCAGGAGCTCGCGGTGGAGCCTGGGGTTGTCCCCGCTCAGTCGCTCCACGACATGGACGGGCAGGCGGCATATCTCCGTGGACTGGAGCGCCACGGCGTTGTGCTGGTAGGGCTCCCCGACGAGCCCCTCCAGGCCCGTCACGTCGGTGGCCTTGACCAGGCGCACGATCCGCTGCGCCCCGTCCGGCAGATATTGGACCAGCTTGAGGAGCCCCGAGCGCACCGTGTACATGTACTCGGCCGGATCACCGGCCCGGTAGAGCACCGAGGCCGGGGGGAGGAGGAACTGCTCGATGGGGTGGTGGATGCGCTCGAAGTCCTGCTCCTCGAGGCCGGCGAAAAGCACGGACTCACGCAGGTAGCAGGTGCGGCAGTTCGCCACCCCGGTGTAGGCATCGCGCAGACTGACGTTCTTGGGCATTTCCGCGGGCCGTAGAGGGCTCCTGGCTAATCGCTCCATCATACCGGGCCCTGGTTGGGGAAAACACCGGTCCGAATAGGGCTTTTGCCCGGACTACGTCCCGACATGCCGCGTGGCCGCGCCCGCGGCGATCCTGGCGCGGGACGCCGAGCTGGCGGGGGCCCGTTCGCCCCGCTGCGTCGGTCCACCGGAACGGCGGGTGAGGGTGTGTGGATCGATCGTCGGGCAGGCGTCCCTGCCGCGGCGTTGATGTCTTCGACGGCCCCCCGGCCCGCACGTCCTGTGCGGGCGTTCGCCGAGCTTCCTTTGTCGACAGACTTATCGATGACTGTGGAAGCCGTCCGTGGCGAGCCTCAGCGGCCTCGGCAAGCCCCGGCCCCGCCGTCCCTGGCGGGGCGTTCGCCCCGCTGCGTTGGTCCACCGGACCCCAGGTTCCGGATGACCCGGGAGCCGGAGGAGCAGGCATCCCTGCCGCGGCGTTGATGTCTTCGACGGCCCTCCGGCCCGCACGTCCTGTGCGGGCGTTCGCCGAGCTTCCTTTGTCCACTGGACAAAGGGTCTCGGCTCACCCCACAGCGACCTTGGGCAGGTGGGAGAGGGACTCCGCGACGGCCTCCGGGGAGTACTCGTAGTTCTCCAGCTCGCCGGAGAAGTAGCGGTCGTAGGACGACATGTCGAAATGGCCATGCCCCGAGAGATTGAACAGGATCGTCCTGGGCTCGCCGGTCTCGGCGCACCTGCGCGCCTCGCGGATGCACGCGGCGATGGCGTGGCAGGACTCCGGGGCCGGGATGATGCCCTCGCAGCGGGCGAAGGTCACCCCCGCCTCGAAGGTCTCGAGCTGGGGTACGGCCACCGCGTCCACCAGACCCTCGTTGTGGAGCTGGCTGACCAGGGCCGAGTCGCCGTGGTAGCGCAGCCCGCCGGCGTGTATCCCCGGGGGCATGAAGTCGTGCCCCAGCGTGTACATCTTCATCAGGGGCGTGTGGCCGATGGCGTCGCCGAAGTCGTAGGTGTAAAGGCCTTTTGTCAGCGAGGGACAGGACGCGGGCTCGGCCGCGAGCAGGGTCACATCCTTCCCCGCCGCCTTGTCGGCGAAGAAGGGAAAGGCGATGCCCGCGAAGTTGGAGCCTCCGCCGCAGCAGGCGATAACCACGTCCGGATACTCGCCGGCCATCTCCATCTGCTTGCGCGCCTCCTCGCCGATGACGGTCTGGTGGAGGCAGACGTGGTTCAGGACCGACCCGAGCGCGTAGTTGGTGTCCGGGCGGCTGGCCGCCTCCTCCACCGCCTCGGAGATGGCGATGCCCAGTGAGCCGTCGGAGTCCGGATGCGCGGCCAGAATGCTGCGGCCGGACTGGGTCATGTCCGTGGGACTGGCGAAGACCTCCGCCCCCCAGGCCTGCATCATGGAGCGCCGGTACGGCTTCTGGTGGTAGCTCACCTTCACCATGTAGACGCGCACCTCCATATCGAAGATCCGACCGGCCAGCGCGAGGGAGCTCCCCCACTGGCCGGCGCCGGTCTCGGTGGCCAGGCGCCTGATGCCGGCGATCTTGTTGTAGTAGGCCTGCGCCACGGCGGTGTTGGGCTTGTGGGAGCCTGCCGGGCTCACCGACTCGTTCTTGTAGAAGATCTTCGCAGGAGTGCCGAGCGCCCGCTCCAGGCGGTGGGCCCGGCAAAGCGGCGACGGCCGCCACATGGTCAGTGCCTCGCGCACCTCGTCGGGGATCGGGATCCAGCGCTCGGGGCTGACCTCCTGCCTGACCAGCTCCTCCGGAAAGATGGCCAGCATCGCCTCCGGCGGCACCGGCTTGCCGTCCGGGCCCAGGTAGGGGGCCGGGGCGTTCGGCATGTCGGCAATCACGTTGTACCAGTGAGTCGGGAGGTCCGACTCGTTCAGCAGGATCTTGGTTTGCATGGGTCCTCCTCGGAAGTCCGCGCCGGGCAGGCTCGCTGCCGGTTCGTGCGTCGCGCACGATTGTGTCATAGAATCCGGATAAATCCATAAAGACAAGGGGTTGTGCCGTTGCGCGGCTGCCGGGAGCGGCGGATCGCGTCGGGGCGTACCCGATTCGCACCGGGACTTGCCCGTCACTGAAGCCCTGGCCGCGGAGCAGAGCAGCATGTCCGATCCGGTCGATCAGCGCCCTGTGGGCACGGAGCAAGCCCTTTCCGAGGATCTTCTCGAAGCCCTGCACGACGGCGTGATCGCCGTATGCGCTCAGGGCAGGATCCGGTATCTCAACCCCTGCGCCGAGCGTCTGACCGGCCATTCCAGGTCCAGGGTGGTGGGCCGGCCCCTGCGGGACATCCTGCGTGTGGCGGGCGACGACGGTGTCCAGCTCGACTGCCACGGCATCATGACTGCGTCGGGCGAAGGGGTGGTCGGCCAGCGCGGGCTTCTGGCCTGGGGGGATCGGCGCATTCCCATCGAGTGCTCCATCGCCCCCATCGGGGGTGGCGGCGCGGTGATCCTGCTGCACCATCTCTCCGAGGCCCAGGACCTCAGCCGGCGGCTGATCTATCAGGCGAAGCACGATCCGCTCACGGGGCTGCCCAACCGCTTCTCCCTCCAGCAGGTGCTGGTGGAGGTTCACCGCGCCGCTGAATCGGTCGACTCCCCCTTTGCCTTGCTCCTGCTCGATCTCGACCGTTTCAAGATCGTCAACGACAGCTACGGACATGCCACAGGCGACCGGGTGCTCGCCGAGAGCGCCCGGCGCATGGAAGGCGTCGTCCGACGCCGGGACGTCATCGGCCGGTGGGGGGGCGAGGAGTTCCTCTGCATCCTGCCGGAGACCCCGCGAGTGCAGGCGTTGGAGGTGGCCGAGCGCATCCGGCGCGTCCAGGGACAGGTGCCGGTCGAGGTCGACGGCCGCAGGCTCGGGGTGACGGTCAGC
>JASFUT010000356.1:0-3636 GCA_050050175.1 Chromatiales bacterium | reverse complement strand
TCGGCAGCTTGAAGAAATTCAAGAATCGACCCATCGTCGTGAGCTGTCGCTCGGGCGCCCAATCGGCGACGGCCTGCCGGCAGCTGCGCAAGGAGGGTTTCGAGCGCGTCTACAATCTGCACGGCGGCATCCTGGCGTGGGAGAGCGCGAACCTCCCCGTGTCGCACAAGGGCTGAGGCCTCGGCCGTCAGGCACATCGGGCTCAGGTAGGGTCGCTCCGGGCCGGATCGACGCCGACCGCTCCGCCGATTGCGGGGCAAACATCCAACAGGATCCAGATTGATGAGCGAGAAAGACGAGACCCAGAGCCCCGCCCGCGGGTTCACCCTGCACCGGATCTATCTCAAGGACCTCTCCTTCGAGACGCCGGGCTCGCCGGACATCTTCTCGGGAGGCGAGTGGACGCCCGAGACCAGCATGAATCTGAGCACCGAGACCCAGCGGCTGGGCGACGAGAGCTTCGAGGTCGTGCTCACCGTGACCTTGAGCACCAAGGTGGGTGAGCGCACCGCCTACCTGGTCGAGGTCAAGCAGGCGGGCATCTTCGGTCTGCGGGACTTCCCGGAGACGGAGATGGGACCGCTGCTCGGCTCGTATTGCCCCGGCATCCTCTTCCCCTACGCCCGAGAGGTGGTCTCGGACGTGATCGCCAAGGGCTCTTTCCCCCAGCTCCTGCTCACGCCGGTGAACTTCGACGCCCTCTACGAGCAGCACTTGAAGGGCCTCGCCGAGAAGTCCGCTTCGGCGGAGGGCCACAAGGCCGGCTGAGCGCGCCATGGAGGACCCACGGGACGTCGTCGCGGTCCTGGGCGCCGGCTCCTGGGGCACCGCGCTCGCTATCCTGCTGGCGCGCAACGGGGTGGAGGTGCGGCTCTGGGGTCACGGGACCGCCCATGTCAGCGAGCTGCGCAGGGCGCGCGAAAACCGCGCCTTCCTCGCGGGACAGGCGTTCCCCGGGGGGCTGACGCCGACCGACGATCTGCAGCAGGCGCTGGCCGGCGCTGCCGAGGTGCTCGTCGTGGTGCCAAGCCATGCGTTCCGGGAGGTGTTGGGGCGTATCCGCCCGCTGCTGTCGACCGACGCCCCCCTGAGCTGGGCGACCAAGGGGCTCGAGCCGGGCTCGGGCAAGCTCCTGCATCAAGTGGCGGCGGACGAGCTCGGCGAGCGCTCCATGGCCGTGCTCTCCGGGCCGACGTTCGCGCGCGAGGTGGCCCAGGGCCTGCCGACGGCCATCACCGTTGCGGCCACCGACTGGACCCATGCCGAGCGCCTCGCCGGCTATCTCCATGCCCGGTATTTCCGTGCCTATACCAGCGACGACCTGATCGGCGTGCAGATCGGGGGGGCGGCCAAGAATGTGCTCGCCATCGCCGCCGGGGCGGCGGACGGCCTCGGCTTTGGGGCCAATACCCGTGCCGCCCTGATCACTCGCGGGCTCGCGGAGCTGATGAGACTGGGGCTCGCCCTGGGCGGACGCATGGAGACCTTCATGGGCCTGGCCGGCCTCGGAGACCTCGCGCTCACCTGCACCGACGACCAGTCCCGGAACAGGCGCATGGGCCTGGCCCTCGCCCGGGGCCTGAGCATCGACGACGCCCGCAGGGAGATCGGGCAGGAGGTGGAAGGCGTGCGCACCGCCGCGGAGGTCCACGCCGTCGCGCGGCGCCTCGGCGTGGAGATGCCGATCTGCGAGCAGACCTATCGCGTCCTGTGCGGGGAGCTCAGACCTGAGGCGGCAGTTCGCGCCCTGCTCGAACGGCGTCAGAAGTCGGAGCTGGAGTGAGGGGCCGTCAGCCGCCCCCGGCGAAGCCCGATTGCCGCCAGGCCTCGTAGACCACGACCGCCACTGCGTTGGAGAGATTCAGGCTGCGGTTGCCCGGCCGCAGCGGGATCCGCAGGCGCCGTTGGGGCGGGAAGGACTCGAGAAGATCCGGTGGCAGCCCCCGGGTTTCGGGACCGAACAGCAGCGCGTCTCCCTCCGTGAAAGCGACGTCGGTGTAGCGGAGCCCGCCGCGGGTGCTGCACGGGAAGACCCGTCGCGGGGCGACGGCGCGCTCGAACTTCCGGTAGCTCTCGTGCACGGCCAGGCGTGCCCACTCGCGGTAGTCCAGTCCGGCGCGCCGCAGTCGGGCGTCGTCGAGCTCGAAGGCCAGGGGCCGGATGAGGTGGAGATGGCTGCCGGTGTTGGCGCACAGGCGTATGATGTTGCCCGTGTTCGGGGGGATCTCGGGTTGATAGAGGACGACGTGGAGCAAGGCGCGACACCCTCAGCGCCGGTCGACGCCGACGGCGGGGCCCGTCGCGCCGGCAGCCGGTGCCGCCCGGCAGGGCGCCTCTTCATGGCTCATCGGGGGGGCGCGTGACCGGGGAGCGGGACCCGTTGCTCGCGGTGGACTTCTGCGGAATGCAGCTCGGCACGCCGCTGGTGCTCCTGTCCGGCTGTGTGGGATTCGGGGAAGAGTATACGCGGGTCGCGGGGTTTTCCAACCGGGAAGCGGGCGCGGTGTGCCTGAAAGGGACCACCCTCGCGCCCCGCCTGGGAAACCCGCCGCACCGGGTCTGCGAGACGCCCGAGGGTATGCTCAATGCCATCGGCCTGCAGAACCCCGGCGTGGACCACGTGGTCGACGCCATCCTGCCGACCCTGGACTTCAGCGAGACGCGGTTCATCGCCAACGTGTCCGGATCGACGGTGGAGGAGTACCACGAGGTCACCCGGCGCTTCGACGATTCGCCCATCGACGCCATCGAGATCAATATCTCCTGCCCCAACGTCAAGGAGGGCGGCGTCGCGTTCGGCAATGACCCGGACATGTCGGCGCGCGTTGTGGAGGCCTGCCGGCGGGCGACGCGCAAGCCCCTGATCACCAAGCTGTCGCCCAACCAGACCGACATCGCCGGGAACGCCCGTCGTTGCATCGATGCGGGAAGCGACGCCTTTGCCGTCATCAACACGCTCATGGGCATGGCCGTCGACGTAGAGAGCCGGTCGCCCATGATCGGGAACAACCAGGGCGGCCTCTCGGGCCCCGCCATCAAGCCCATCGCGGTCCTGAAGGTCCACCAGGTCTACCAGGTCTGCCGCGATCGGGGGATCCCGATCATCGGGCAGGGTGGCGTGCGCAGCGCCGCGGACGCCCTGGAGTTCATCATCGCTGGAGCCAGCGCGGTGGGCGTGGGGACCGCGCTCTTCTACGATCCGCTGGTCTGCCGGCGGATCAACGAAGGGATCGCGGAGTATCTGCGCCGCCATGGTCTGGCATCGGTCCAGCAGCTCACCGGCTCCCTGCGCCTGAACGGCGTGGGCGGGTCCGGCTGCGGGTGCTGAGTCTACCCCTTTGGGGATAGGCGATTCACTGGCAAAGGCGATTTGGAGCATGGTATATTAGAAAACTGCCATCCACTCAACGACCTGGCGTTTTCCTGGCTGTCCGGCATCGGAGATTGACATGAGCGACAAAGAAGCACTGATCAAGGAAAAGAACGAGCTGATCCAGAAGATGCTCGAGATGCAGAAGCAGTTCATCGATCTGGAGCACGAGCAGGGGGTGACGGGGAAGGACTACTGGGCCTCCCAGGAAGGGCTCCTGAAGGACTACCGCCAGCAGTACATGGACATGGCGAACCGTGTCGTGG
>JASFUT010000355.1:0-3648 GCA_050050175.1 Chromatiales bacterium | reverse complement strand
TGAAAGACCAGATAGATACCGGCGGCCAGGGCCAGGCTGACCGCCCCGCCGAAGAGGGCGAAGGCGACGGAGACGCGCACCCGCAGGCTGTGTCTAACGGGCATCCGGCTCGGCGAGCTGGTAGCCGATGCCGCGCACCGTGTGCAGCAGCGGCGGGTCGAAGCCCCGGTCGATGGCGCTGCGCAGCGCGTGCATGTGGGCCCGCAGGGCATCGCTGTCCGGCGGCGAGTCGCTCCACACCTCGCGCTCGATCTCGGCCCGCGCCACCACCGCCGGCGAGCGGCGCATGAGCAGTGCGAGGATGACCACGGGGATCCGCGTGAGCTCGATCCGACGGCCCGCGCGCTCCACCCGCAGGGTGTCGGGGTCGAGGGTGAGGTCCGCGACCCTCAGCGTGCGCCTCGTCCCCGCGCCCTGGGCGCGCCGGACGAGCGCGCGCAGACGCGCCTCCAGCTCGGGCAGGTCGAAGGGCTTGACCAGGTAGTCGTCGGCGCCGCTCTCGAAGCCGTCGAGCTTGTCGTCGAGCGTGTCGCGCGCCGTGAGCATCAGCACCGGTGTGCCCACCCCCTCGGAGCGCAGCCGGGCGCAGACCTCGAGGCCGTCCATCCCGGGCAGCATCAGGTCGAGGACGATGGCGTCGTAGCGCTCGCGCAGCGCGAAATGCAGTCCGCCCGCGCCGTCGTACGCCGCGTCGACCAGATGTCCTCGCGCCTCCAGGAAGTCGACGAGGTTGGCCACCAGGTCTGGGCTGTCCTCTACCACCAGGATATGCATGCTGCGGGACTATACCGCCCTTCTCTGAGGTATTGCCACGTTCCAGGGCCGCGGCGGACAGCGCCCCCTCCTTGAACGGGTGTGATTGACCCGCTCTGCAGAGACGGCTTGAATTGCCGCAGGCGGTCTCAGGGGAAAGGGTCTATGAGGGAGCTCGCGCAGGACGTCTTGCCGATCGCTGTACTGACGGTCGCCGCCGTGCTGGGCGGCTGCGCCACCGCCATCCCCGATGGACCGGGTCTGGAGGCCGTGCCGGTCTTCGAGGGCACGCCGGCGTCGCCTCGGCCCCTTCCGCCCAAGGCGGTGGCTCCGCACCCGCTGCTCGGCACCAACAGCGTCTTCCACGACGACCACTACAACTCCGACGTCTCGGATTTCCCCGCCCCTCTTGGCCTGGATCCGCGCGTGCTCAGCCGTTTCTACCTGCTCTGCGGCACGCCCCGGACGGACTCCCGCGGGCGCGTGATCACCCTGTGCGCGGACTGGTCCAACCCGGGCGGCACCCGTCTCTACCTGCTCGACCCAGACAGCCTCGAGGCGCTGGCCTCCATCCCGTTCGACGGTGGCGGGGCCACGGGCACCCAAGTGGGGGGCGGCAACTATCCCCACGTCACGGCAGAAGACCGGGTGATCAACGGCGGCCCGGCGGGCACGCTCGACGTCTACGAGATACTGGACCGCGGCCCGCGGAAGCCGGCCTGGCGGCTCACCCGGGCCGCCGATCTCTCTCCGTGGATCGAGCCCGGCGACGCCCTGTTCGACATCGCGCCGGACTTTGACGGCCTGTACTGGTTCGCCACCGCGCATGGGCGGGTCGGCTACCTGGACCCGGAATCCGGCGGGGTGCGCACCCTGGACCTCCCGGGCGAGCGCGTCGAGAACGGTATGGCCGTCGGGCCCCATGGGGTCTACGTGGTCACCGACGCGGCCCTGTACCGGTTCGGCCTGGACCCCGCGGACGGTGCTCCGGCGGTGGTGTGGCGCGAGCCCTATGCGGTCGACCCCGATCCCAAGCCCGGGCTGTTCAGCCGAGGCTCGGGCAGCACGCCCACCCTGCTGGGCGAGGAGCTGGTGGCCATCACCGACAATGCGCCCGGCCGGGTCAACCTGCTCGTCTACCGCCGTGCGGAAGCGGTGCCCGGCGATCGCCTCGTATGCTCGGTCCCGCTGTTCGACGAGGGGGCCAGCGGCGTGGACGTCTCCCCCATCGGCTACGGGGACAGCCTGGTGGTCGCCAACTGGATCGGGGCACCGGGCCCCCTGGATCTGCCGAACGGCACCAGCCTGCCAGGCTTCATCGGCGACTACCGGGCCATGCCCGGCGGGCTGATCCGCGTGGACGTGCGCTCCGACCGCAGCGGCTGCGACCCGGTGTGGGAGCTCTCCGGGCTGCGTACCACCTCCGTGCCCAAGCTCTCCACCGCCACAGGTCTCGTCTATACCCTGACCCAGCGGATCGATGCGTTCACCGAGGCCGTCGACCCGCCCCTGGACGCCTGGTATCTGACCGCAGTGGACTTCCGTACCGGCGAGCGGGTGTGGGATCTGCTGCTGGGCACCGGTCCCTATCTGCACAATGGGTTCCTCACTCCCACCATCGGTCCGAACGGCGCCCTCTACCAGGCCGTGCTCGGCGGGATCGTGAAGGTCAGCGACGGAGCGGCGGGCCCGGGCTACAGGGCCCGCTACCACGCCCTGCAGCGCTGGGAGGCCTACCGCCGCTACTGGGCCGCCCGCAGCCGCAGCTACCGTCTCGAGTCCGTGCGGGAGGAGCCGATACGCCGCACCGATTGCACACGGGAGCAGCTGCTGGAGACGATCACCGGGCTGTTCGACCTGCGGGCACCCGCGTGCGGTCCCCGGGGGTCCTGACGGGGCGGCTCTGCTCGACCAGGGACGCGGACACCGGCGGACCCGCCCCGGTCGGTCGAAAAGATCCTGTAATCGCCACTCCGGCCCCGTTGAGCCTCGCGCAGGGGCAGTGGGGACACCCTGGTAGGTGCTCCGCGTTGCTGCAGTCCCCCTCGCATTTGCGATCGTCGCTGTCGCGGACCGCAGCCCGCTGCAGGAGCGGCTGTCAGCCGCGAGCGGCCATGCGCAGGCCACCTGCACCAGATAAGCAGGACCCCAGGGCGGGCGCCCTTGAGCAGGCTCCCCCGGAGCCCTCGCCGAGGGGCGACCAAGATCGGTCGTCAGTCCAACGCGCCATCGGCTCCAGCGCGGCAGCTCGTCGCCTCCAGCCGAGGCTCGGTGAGCCGCCCCACATCCACCCTGGCCCCCAGCCGGGCGCAAATCAGATACATCCCGCCGAGCTTGCGATGCAGGAACAGGATGTCTGGCGGGGGGACCCGCCAGACGTTCTGGTCGAGCCGCAGCCGCCGCACCTCTTCGGCCATCCGATAGGCGAGGTCCGAACGGCCGAAGTCGAAGGGCCCGCCCGCCCGGGCCGGCTCGACCGCCAACCGGATCAGTCTGAGAATCGTCTCTCGGTACCGCTCCGGATCACCGCAGGCGAGATAGCCGACATCGCGGGCCGCTTCTTCGGCCGCAGCCCCGTCCCCGCTCACACTCGCCGAGAGCAGCCGCCGCAGCGCATCGACGCGCTGGGGCGGGTAGGCCCGGGTGGCGCCGAAGTCGAGGAGACCGATCAGATCCCCGTCAGAGTCGTATCTGTAATTGGCCAGGTGCGAGTCGGTCTGCACCAGCCCCCAGTCGAAGACCTCCCGCAGGGTGAGCGCCAGCAGGCGCTTGGCAACGTCATCGCGCACCCCGGCCGGGGCCGCACTCAGCTCCTCGAGCGGTCGGCCGGGGACGTATGTCATGGCCAGCACCCGCTCCGTGCTCAGGTCGCGATCGACCGCGGGCATCACGAGC
>JASFUT010000354.1:0-3655 GCA_050050175.1 Chromatiales bacterium | reverse complement strand
GGTGCGCCGCGGAGCAGGACGCGACCGCTGTTTCGCGGCGACAAGACATCCCTCCTGCTGGTGGCGCCGGGCATCGACGCCCTGCCCCGCCGCGGGCTCTACGTCTACCGCATCTTCCTGGCTCCCGACGAGGCGGACAACTTCGCTCTCTGGGCACAGCTTCGGCCCTACCGGCCCGACGGGCTGGGTCCGGCACCGGAGCCCCGCCTGGTGCTCGGCCAGGTGGGCCGCTTCGCGCTGCGCTACTTCGGCACCGCCGAGGACGAGGAGGACCCGCGCTGGCACGAGGCGTGGACCCCCGACAACGGCGCCCTGCCCCGCCTGGTGGGGATCGAGCTTCAGACCCGGGCGGACGGCCCGACGCAGATTCTCGCCGCCGAGCCGCTGCTGCGGGGGGAGGCGAAGCCGTGAAGGCCCGGCAGCAGGGGCTCGCCCTGGTGCTGGTCCTCTGGCTGGTAGCCCTGCTGGCGCTGATGGCGGGCAGCTACGCCTACCAGGTCCGCACCGAGACCCGCGTGATCGGCGCGGCGCGCGATCTCGCCGAGGGCCGGGCGCTGGCCCGGGGGGCGGTCGCCCGGGTGGCCTTCGGCCTCCTGCAGGCGGAGGGGGCCGGCGGCGCCGACCCGGGCTTCCCGGTCAACGGCACTCCCTGGGGCTGGGAGCTCGACGGTGACCGGATGCTCGTCCGCGTCATCGGCGCGAGCGGGCTGATCGACCTGAACCGCGCGAGCGCCCCGCTGCTCGAGGCCGTCCTGGCGCGTGCAGGGCTCGACCCCTCGGTGGCGGGGGTCATGCCCGACCGGCTGGCGGACTGGCGCGACGCCGACGACCTGCGCGCCCTGAACGGCGCCGAGGACGACGACTACCGCGCCGCGGGCCGGCCGGAGGGCGCCAAGGACGCGCCCTTCGAGCACGCGGTGGAGATCGGCCAGGTGCTCGGCATCGACCGGGCCATGGCGGATCGGCTGGCCCCCGTCCTGACGGTACACGGCGGAGCCGGTCTGAACCCGGAGCACGCCCCCCGCGAGGTGCTCGCCCTGTTCGACCCCACCTACGCAGAAGCCCCGGACGCCGTGGAGCCCGAGACATCGCGCGCCGTGATCCCGCTCCACCTGCAGGCCGGTGGAGGCCGGCCCGATGCCTATCATGTCTCCGTCGCCGTAGGCCGCGAGGCCTCGACGCCGCGCATATTCCGCGCCGTGATAAGGTTGCAGGATGATGAGGAGCGCGCCTACCGCATTCTGGAGTGGACGGAGTGAGGGCTTCTTCTCCGGCCGAATCCGGACCTGCAGATGCGTCGATCCGCGTCCCGATGTTCGTAGGAGCGCTCGTTGAGCGCGAACCGTTCGCGGCTGGCAGCCGCTCCTACAGAATGAAACCGCCGCCGGGGGCGGGATCGGGTGCAGGAGCGCTCGTTGAGCGCGAACCCTTCGCGGCTGACAGCCGCTCCTACAGAATGAAACCGCCGCAGGGGGCGGGATTCGGTGCAGGAGCGCTCGTTGAGCGCGAACGATTCGCGGCTGGCAGCCGCTCCTACCGAATGAAACCGCCGCCGCGGGCGGGATCGGGTGCAGGGGCGCTCGTTGAGCGCGAACCCTTCGCGGCTGGCGGCCGCTACAGGATGAGGCGGTGCGTGTCCGGCTGAAGCCGGACCTGCAGATGCGTCGATCCGGGTCCCGATGTTCGTAGGAGCGGTCGCTGAGCGCGAACCCTTCGCGGCTGGCAGCCGCTCCTACAGACGAATATGAACGGGCAAGGGGGGCAGTCCGCCGAGCGCGCGGCACCCGAGCCCCGACGAGGTGAAGATGGAGTCCCCCGTAGCCGGAGAGCTGGTCACATCCGCGCAGCACAGGCTTGAGCGATTCCTCGCCTGGTGGCGGGCGGGGCTGGTGGCCGGGATGCCCGCTGCCCTGCGCACCCTCCTGGTGCCGACCGTCCGCACGCTGGTCATGCGCACCGACGCGGCCGGAGCACGGGTGGAGCTTGCCGATGAGGCCGGCACGGAGCGGCTGGCGGCGTTCTCCCAGGACGACCCCTTCCCGCCCGCCGTAGCCCGCATTCTGCGCCAGCCGAAGACGTCCCTGGAGATGGTCGTGGCCGCAGACCGCGTCCTTCGCCGCACCATCCGTTGGCCGCTCAATGTGGAGCCCCGGCTTCGGAACGCGATCGCCTACCAGCTCGACCGCCTCACACCCCTTTCGGCCGAGACGGCCTACTTCGATCACCGGGTCCTGTCCCGCGACGCCGCCGAGGGTGAGCTGGAGGTGGAGATCGCCGTCGTGGCTCGCGACGAGCTGGACCCCTGGCTGGAGCGGCTGCGCGAGGCCGGAGCGCTCGGCGCGCTGCGGGCCGTCCGCGCCGCGGGAGACGAGCACTTCGACTTCCTGCCCGCGGAGGTACGCGACGCGTCCCGAAAGGGAACGCACTGGCGCTGGCCCGCTTATGGCATCGCGTTCGCCGTGCTGGTGGCCGCGGCGCTGATTCTGCCAATCTACGGGAAGCACCAGCGGCTGGCGCTCCTCGAGCGGGAGATCGCCGACGCCCGCGCCAGTGCGCTCGCGGTCACCGAGATGCGCCAGCAGACAGAGCGCCTCATGGAGGCCATCACGGCGGTAGTCCAGACCCGCCGCCGCGCCGTTCCGGTGCTCGCCGAGCTGGAAGAGCTGACCCGGCTGATCCCGGACTCGGCCTACGTGCAGCGCCTGGACTACGACGGAGACAGCCTCACCATCGCGGGCGAGGCCGACAAGAGCGTGGAGCTGGTCGAAACCATCGAGGCATCCCGCCTGTTCGACCAGGTGGAGTTCTCGGCTCCGGTGAGCATGAACCCGATCACCGGCAAGGAACGGTTCCAGCTGCAGATCGGGCTGGCGGAGGCGGCACCTTGACCGATCTCCTGGAACGCTATCACGTGCCCCTGGCCTGGGGGCTCCTGGGCCTGGTGCTCGCGTTCGCCCTCAGCACCGCCGCCGCGCCCCTGGCGCGCTACCACAGCACGCTGGGCTCGGAGATCGAGCGCGACTACCGCACCCTCGCCAAGCTGCGGGCGATCAACGCGCTGCGGGGGGCCACGGCGGAGCAGTCGAAGGAGATCCGCGAGCAGCTCTTCGGGAGCTACCTGTTCAGCGACGTCTCCAGCGCCGACGACCTCGCGCTGGAGATCCGCAAGCTGATCGACGGGCTGGCGGCCCAGTACGAGCTCCGCCTGAACAGCGTCGAAGGCGTGAGTCCGCGGCGCGACGGGGAGCTCGTGCACGCGGGGGTGCGCATCCGGGCAACCGCATCCACCAGCGCGCTGCACGAGATCCTGCGCGAGCTGGAATCGCACCGCCCGCTGATCTTCATCGAGCGCCTGTCCCTGAGCCCCACCCGCTCCGGATACTCAACCGCGCGCGCGCAGGCCCGAGCGCGTCCGGTGCCCCAGACCCTTGTCGTGGACATGGAGGTGTCGGGCTACTTCCTGGAGAGCGGGGAGGCGGAGGAATGATCCCCCGCGCAGATGTCTGGGTCCTCGGGGGGCTGGCCGTGCTGGCCCTCGTGGTGGCGTGGCAGTGGAGCCGGGTGGCGGACGTGACCGTCGACCCTGAGCGACTGGAGGCTGCGGCGCAGGCCAATGTCGCCGGGGCGTTGTCGGACCAGCCGCCCGAGTACGTTG
>JASFUT010000353.1:0-3668 GCA_050050175.1 Chromatiales bacterium | reverse complement strand
AGGCCCTGGGGCTGGGCCGGGACGACCCCTACGTGCGCAACCGCCTGGCGCTCAAGCTGGAGATCGTCCTCGATGACCTGTCCGCCGAGCCGGAGCCCTCCGATGAGGAGCTGGCACGCTTTCTCGAGGAGCATCCGGAGCGCTTCGCCGAGCCGGAACGGCTCTCTTTCCGTCAGGTCTACCTGAATCCCGACCGGCACCCGAGCCCGGCGGCCGAGGCCGAGCGCCGGCTCGAGCTGCTGCGCCGGGGAGCCGACCCCGACGGGCTCGGCGATGTCTCCATGCTGGCCCCGGGCCTCGAGGCCGCCAGCCGGGACGAGGTCGCCCGGGAGCTGGGGGGCGACTTCGCCGATGTCCTGGCCGGGGTCGAACCCGGGGTCTGGAGCGGCCCGGTCCGGTCTCCCTTCGGGCTCCACCTGGTCCTGGTCACGGCGCGTGAGCCGGGGCGGCAGCCGGCGCTGGCCGAGGTCCGCGAGGCGGTCCGCGCCGAGTGGCGGGAGCAGCGCCGGCGGGAGGCCAGGGAGCAGGCCTACCGGCGCCTGCGCGAGCGCTACGAGGTGGTCGTGGAGGCCGGGACGCCGGCCGGACAGAAGGACGCCGCCGTCGCCGCCGCGCCCGCATCCGAAGCCGAGCGGGGGAGTCCCTGATGTCGGCGCGCCGACGCCTCGCTCCCCTGTTCCTGCTGCTGGCCGGATTCTGGTCCAACCCCGGCCTTGCCCACGAGTCCCAGCCCGGCCTGCTGGAGCTCAGTCAGCTCACCGCGGAGCGCTGGGAGATCGTCTGGCGGGCGCCGATCTACTACGGCAAGCCGCATCCGGCCCGCCTCGTGCTTCCGGAGGAGTGGCAGCCCGTCGGCGGGCCCACGCTGCGGCGGCTGGAGAGCGCGGAGCTGCACCGGCAGATCGTCAGCGTGCCGCCGGGCGGGCTCGACGGCAGCGTCATCGGCTTCCCGGGCCTCGAGCAGACCATCACCGACGTCTTCGTGCGCCTCTCGCGGCTCGACGGCAGCGAGGCCTCCCAGGTGGTGCGCCCGACCCGGCCGGAGGCCGTGCTGCGCGGCGAGCGGCCCTGGCATGTCACCGCGGGGGAATACCTTGTGCTGGGTTTCCACCACATCCTGCTCGGCATCGACCACCTGCTGTTCGTGCTGGGGCTGCTCATCATCGTGCGCGGGACGCGCATGCTGGTCGAGACCATCACCGCCTTCACCGTCGCCCACAGCATTACCCTGGGGCTCGCCACCCTCGGCTACGCCAGCATCCCCGGCCCGCCGCTTAACGCCGCCATCGCCCTGTCGATCCTGTTCCTCGGTCCGGAGATGGTGCGTATGTGGCGCGGGCAGATCAGCTTCACCATCCGCCACCCCTGGGTCGTCGCCTTCGGCTTCGGGCTGTTGCACGGCTTCGGCTTCGCCAGCGGCCTCTCCACGGTGGGGATGCCGCGTTCGGAGATCCCACTCGCGCTGGCCATGTTCAACGTCGGGGTCGAGCTGGGGCAGCTCGCCTTCGTGGCCCTGATCCTGCTCTGCCACCGGGCGCTGCGGACCCTGGCGTTCCGCTGGCCCCGCTGGGCCGGGCTGGGGCCCGCCTACGCCGTCGGCTCCCTGGGCGCCTACTGGACCATCCAGCGCGCCTGGATCATGTTCTGAGGAGGACCGCATGAACCCTGCCAGGCGCCTCGCTCGCAAGCCGAGCCCCGCCGCCCTGCTGCTGCCGGTCGTCCTCTGGCCGGCGGCCGCCTGGGCCCACGTCGAATCGGGCGAGGCCGGGGGCTTCCTGAGCGGCCTGTCCCACCCGGTCTCGGGGCTGGACCACGTGGTCGCCATGATCGCGGTCGGCCTGTGGGGTGCCCAGCTCGGCAAGCCGGCCGTGTGGGTCCTGCCGGTGGCCTTTCCGATGCTGATGGCCTTCGGCGGGATGCTGGGGCTGATCGGGGCACCCCTGCCCGGGGTGGAGGTCGGCATCGCCCTCTCGGCCGTGGTCCTCGGCGCCCTGGTGCTCGGGCGGGCGCGTCCGCCCCTGGCCGCCGCGGTGGCCGTGGTCGCCTTCTTTGCCGTCTTCCACGGTCATGCCCACGGCACCGAGCTTCAGGCCGGGCAGAACGCCATGCTCTACAGCCTCGGGTTCGTGATCGCCACCGGGCTGCTGCATGCCGTGGGCATCGCCATCGGTCTCATCCAGCGCTGGAAGCTGGGCGGCCGGGCCCTGCGGGGCGCCGGCGCCGTGGTCATGGCCGCGGGTGTGTATTTCCTGTGGGCCGCGGTCGCATGACCCGCCGAAGGCTGTCGGCAGGGCTGGCCGCCGGGCTCCTCGCCCTCCCGGGGGCCGCACAGGCCCACCTGGTCACCTCCGGGCTCGGGCCCTTCTACGACGGGGCGCTGCACCTGCTGCTTTCGCCCGGCGACCTCCTGGGAGTCCTCGCCCTGGCCCTGCTGGCCGGGCTGCGCGGCGCGCAGGCGGGCCGGCTCATCGTGATGATTCTCCCCGCCGCCTGGCTGATGGCGGGACTCATCGGTCTGGCCCTGCCGTTGGCGTCGGATCCCACCGGGCTGAGGGTCGCCTCGTTCCTGGTCCTCGGGCTGCTGGTCGCGGCCGACGCCAAGATCCCGCCCATCGCCGTCGCGGCCCTGGCGGCGTTCTATGGGGTGCTGCACGGGCTCATCAACGGCACGGCCCTGGCGGCCATCGGCGCCGGCGCCTCGACCCTGCTCGGGATCGTACTGACGGTGCTGGTCCTGAGCCTGCTCACCGCCGCCGCCGTCGTGCCCCTGCGCGCCTTCTGGGCGCGCATCGCCGTCCGGGTCGCCGGCAGCTGGGTGGCCGCGGTGGGGATGCTGATGCTCGGCTGGCTGGTGCAGGGGGCGGGCTGATGCGAGGCGGCGGCCGGGCGGGGGCAGATGAGGCCCGGATCGCCCGAAGCCGGGATGCTCATCGAGCACCCGGGCGCGAGCACAGCGCGGCGGACAAGAACCAAAACCGGAAAGAGAAGGAGAAGGTCATGTCCAGTGTCAAATCCATGATCGGTATTGCCATGCTTTGTGTCGCCGCGGCGCCGCTGGCCACGCCGGCGCAGGAGGGGTATCCGAGCTCGATCTACTTCGGCCCCAAGGGCGGATTCATCGAGCCCGACGCCGCCCGCAGCGACCCGGCCCTGAACATCGGCGGTGTGGTCGGTCAGCGATTGACCAGGTGGATCGGCTGGGAGGGCGAGCTCTCGTTCACCGCCGTGGACGGCGAGCGAAACGCGAACCGGGACTGGTCGACCAATACCCTCGCGGGCTACGCGGTCTTCCGCACGCCGGGGCCGGTGTTCTTCAAGGCGCGCGGCGGTCTGGCTTACTGGGACGCGGATCACGGCGATGATCTCGACCTGTCGGCGAGCCTCGGCGGCGGCTTCCGTCTCGGCAAGGCGGCGATCGACATCGAGTACACCTGGATCGACGATGAGCTCGAGTACCTGAGCGGGGCGTTCCTGTTCAACTTCTGACGGGCCGGATTTTCCCGGGCGTTCAAAGCAGCTGAATCGCAAGGAGGCCGATGACGCCCGCCAGACGAGATCGGCGCTCGTCATCGGCCGAAGCCGGAATCGGGCTGGGGGTTATTGCTCCGGTTTCGCAGGCGTTGCGAGAAAAGGGGTCGGTGACAATTGATTCTCATTTGTCACCGACC
>JASFUT010000352.1:0-3668 GCA_050050175.1 Chromatiales bacterium | reverse complement strand
TGGCCGAGGATCGCGAGCGCCGGGGGCGGATCGACCGCCTCCGCCGCGGTCATGGCCTCGGCCGCGGCTGCGATCTCCGCCTCGCTGACGCTGGGCCCGGGCAGCATGGGCGTGCTTCCGGGCTCCTTCTGGTCCTTCGCGCCGCAAACCAACCAGCCGAGCGGGCCCTTCCCCGCCTCCTTTACCCGCGGGTGCGCGGGCTCGCGTACGGCGCTCGGAAGCCCCCCCTGCCCCTGGTCGGCCAAGCGGGTCAGGCGCAGGCGCAGCCACTGGAGCGCGGCGGCCAGAAACGCGTCGTTGTCCCTTTGCCAGGCTTCCAGGTCGTTCATTGGATGGTGACCTTCTGGGCGTCGTCGAAGACCAACCGCGGAGGCGGCGGCACCGCCCGGCGTACGAAGGGCAGGCTGTCGACCCCGTCCACGCGCACCCGAACCAGGGCCTCGGTGACGACCGGGGCGTCCTCGATCACGAAGTCCAGACTTGCCGCGGCGACGGGATGCGGCTCGGCCCGGATCTCTCGGGCGGCGATCTGCAGCAGGGCGGCCTGCTCCGGCAGCACCTGGGGCCGGCAGCCGATGGTCAGGCTGGCCGAGCCGCTGCCGTCCCGAACCACCGGGTTCGGCGGAGCGATGCTGTCGATCCTGGGGGCCAACGGCAGGGCCAGGCGATTGGTGGCACGTTCGACGCCGCCCTGAGTGACGATCACCTCCACGGCGTAGAGCCCGGCCGCCCATGCGGTGTCCGCGGCCGCGCCCTCGGGGATCGAGACCCGCAGGCGCGTGGCCGAGTGCTCCTCCACGGCGACCCGGATCTCCACGGGCCCGGCGAGGCGCGGATGCGTGAAGCGCACCCGGGCGCTGTCGCCGCTGAGATTGCGTCCGCTGAGGGTCAGCACGCTTCCGAGCCGGGCGCCGGGGTAAGAGGGCGGCGGCGGGGAGCGATCAGCCTCCTCCGGCACGCCGATATGAATGCCGTCCAGGGCCGGGAAACCGCCGAGCAGCGCCTCGACGCCACGGTCCTCCTCGCCGCGGCGCAGCACCGGGGGCGCGGGCCGGCCCGTCTCCTCGCTCTCGATCAGGACCACGGTGCCGCGATAGGCCACCGAAAGGGCGTAGGGGGTCTGGAAGAGCACGGACCATAGCTTGGAGAGCTCTTCCAAGGCGAGCCCGAGGGGCGTGAACTTCACCTGCTCGGTCGCATCGGCCAGATCGGAGCCGTCGAGGAAGACTTGACTCGCTACCGCGTCGGCGATCATCTGCCGCGTGAGCACCGGCTTCTCCCGCAGGTCCCGCACCACCGCGCCGAGCATCCGCTGCGGCTCGAGCTCTGTCTCGCTTCCGTAGAAGGCGAGCAGGAAGTGGAGGTCCAGGGCCACGGTCGGGCGCTTCGCCAGGGAGCCGTCGGGGGAGCGCAGGGGCAGATCCTCGTTGCGCAGGGCCGGATTGGGCGCCGCCTGGTAGAGGAACAGGCGCACCCGCGGTTCGCTCCCGGGCGTGGCCGGGGGCCGCTCGGTCAGCACGTCCGCACCGGCCACCACGGACTGGGCTGCGGTGCGCACGACCTGCGCCAGGGCGGTGGTGACGGTCGCTATGGCCAGGGCGTTGCTCACCGCCGTTCACCGTCCTTGCCGCGCAGATAGGCGTCCAGAGTCATGACCTTGGGGCTGGACTTCGGCTTGGCCGCAGGCGCGGAGGGGTTCAGGGCCCGTACCTCGATGCGCCCGATGCTGATGTGCACCCTGGTCTCCATGTCCCCGCTGCCGGCCCCGGGCTCGCTTGGGGCGCGGGCAGGCCGCAGCGGGCGCAGGGCGGGGCCGTAGCCCTGTGCCGGCAAGGCCGCCATCGGCTGCGTGCCGGCCGTATCGCGGCGTTGCTCGGCGCGGCGGCCGGGCGTATCGGGGGCCTGCGATGTGAGCCGGACCCGAGGCCCCCGGCCGGTTCCTTCCATCGTGCGGGTCTGCTCATCCGCGTCCAGCGGGGCCCGAAGCGGCGGTTCGCCGGGCTTGCGCCAGCCCGAGACGCTCGAGCCGGACCGCGGCTCGGAGGTGCCTTCGAAGTGCCGACTCCGCCGCCCAGGCGCGACCGGCTCCCCCGCTTGCCCCGGTGGGGGCCATGAGGCATCGCTTGAGGGCACGGGCTTGGGCCCGGGCTCGCTGCCGCGCGGGTCCCTTGCGCGTGTGCCTGCTCGTGCGTGCACATGCGCCTCCACCGGCCGGACCGGCCGGCGAGCTTGCGCCTGCTCCCATAGTTCGGCATGCGTGCCGAGCAGCCGCGCCCCATCGGTCGGCCCGGCCGTCGGATCACTCGGAATGGTCGGGGAGACCTGGCCCGCGGGGGCGGCCCCTCCCTCCGCGGCTGCGCTGCCGGCATACGCCGGTCGGTCCGCTGGACGCGCCGCCCCTCGGCCCGGAGGGAGCTGGTCATCCGCCGCTGCCGTGGGAGCAGACCGAGCAGAGACCGCCGCGCCGCCGGGCCGGGTTTCCGGACCGGGGGGTTCGCCTGCCGGGGGGCGGACGCCTGCCCTCGGGAGGACCTCCCGTCCTCCCATGGCCCCTTGCGGCGCCGGGCGTGCGGACTGGGCCGGTGGCTCGGCGGCGGCCGACTCTCGGGCGGACCGGTGGTGCGCGCCCGCCTCCGGGGGCCCTTCCGGGGCCTCGGAGGGCTCCCGGGTCCGCGAGCGTTCGTACGCCATCGCGGCCCCGCGGCTGCCGGCATCCGCCGGCCCGAAGGGGTCGGACACCGGCTCATAGCGCGAGGGCAGCCGGGGCCGCACCGCGTCCGGCGCCGCACCGCTCTTGTGCAGAATTCTGGTGAGGAAGTCGGGCAAGGTCCTTGATCTCCTCTTCTACAGGCCCTCGAGCAGCTCCAGGTAGGCGCGGCAGCGCCTGGGGCCCATGGCCAGGATGTCCGCCTCACGCCAGCCGTAGCCGCGGGCCAGGCGCGCGACGTCCGAGAGAATGCGCTCCGCCCAGGCGTCCAGCTCGGCCGCCAGGTAGGAGACGATGTCGAAGGGGGCCAGCCACTCCTGGCCGCAGGCCGGGCAGGACATGGCGAGCTCCACGTCGGCCTGCGGGTCCGCCTCCGACATCTGCTCCACCAGGCGCGCGGCGACCTCTTCCGGCAGCCGGTCCGGGCCGCCGCTCGCCGCCGTTGCGGAGTCCGCTTCCGCGGAATCGCCGCAGCCGTGTGTCACGCTGAGCACGCACAGCCGCAGCAGCCGGCCCCGGGCCGCGTCCGGGTCGTCCAGGCCATCCGGGCCGGACACCTCCGCGAGGTCCGCGCCGGCCGGCAGGCGGTACCGGACGCGCCATTCGCCTTCCGTCATTTCCCTGACTCCCGCCTCCGTCTCGCCTCCGCCTGACGCCCCCGCCGCCGCGCGGATGTCGTCGACCAGGAAGCCGATCTCGACCCGCTCCCCGCAACCGGGACAGTCCACCAGTCCCGAGAGTCGCGGGCCGAACAGCCCCTCGCGCAGATCCAGCAGCCTCGCATCGCGTTCGCCGACGGGCAGAGCCGCAAGGGCCTCCGGCGTCTGCCCAGGTTCTGCCGCCGCCAGCATCTCCAGCGCCTGGCGGTGAAGGGGAAGACCCTGCGCGCGCTCCCACAGGTTCAGGAGTTCGGGGGGCCCAAAGACCCGGCCGGCTTGCATCACCGCGCTGCCGCCTTGTG
>JASFUT010000351.1:0-3677 GCA_050050175.1 Chromatiales bacterium | reverse complement strand
TCTGGACGCTCCTGCGGGCCTGACCTACCGCCGCCAGCCACCGGGATAGGGCAAGGGATAAGGCAATCGGGGCGAGACCCGGCCCCGCGTGCGGCGGCCCGGATGCCGATCCGGCCGGATCGGAAGGCGCGCGGCCCCGCCGGTGTCATCGAGCGGACACCGTCCTGTAATCAAGCCGACGCACCATGTGGGGCATTTGTCCTCAGCCCTCCCTACGCGCCATGCCCGATGCCGCTGCACGCCCCCCCGAGGAGATGGGTCCCGTCCTCGTACCCGTGGACTTCTCCGATTGCTCCAAGGCCGCCCTCGCGCTGGCGACGCAGGTCGGACTCTGGGTCGACGCGCCGCTGCTGGTCCTGCACGTGGTTCACGACCGTCGTGACCGGCCGGGCTTCTACGGGCGCGGCGACCACAACGGCGGGTCCTTTCACATCCGGGACTCGGCGCAGCGCATGATGGCCGGCTTTCTCGAGGATTTCGCCGGCGAGTTTCCCGACCTGCGCAAGGCCCGCATCGAATCGAGGCTCATAGAAGGGATCCCCGCGAGGCGCATCGTCGAGGTGGCGAGCCTGACCCGCACGCGGCTGGTGGTCATGGCGAGTGAGCCCAAATCGGGCATTCGCAGGGTGATGGAGGGCTCCACCGCCGAGCAGGTCAGCCGGCGCTGCCCGGTTCCGGTCACGCTGCTGCAGACGCCGCCCGGGGCCTGCGAATCCAGGGCCGACGACCTTCTCTCGCGCCTGAGACGCCAGGGCGCGGGCGATCCTGCCCCCGGGGCCGGCCTCGCCCACGCCTGATCCGGCCCGGCCGGGGGGAGTGAGCGGAAGGGATTCCTGGATTTTGCGGGGCTGCATCCAGGCTGCGTCTACCCGCAAGAGGCCCCGATGCCCTCCCGCGCCGCGGGGCTCACGCCTTGGCTGGGGTACCGGATTGTTCCGGTCGAACCGCAAAGGGATGGGCGCCCGGCGGTTCCTTCCGCCGGCGTCTTGAGCCATGCTAGAAGCTGTCTCACAATCACCTCGTCCCTCTGCGGGGCAGCACACCGGACGGGGAGCCATGCGGACATGAGCGCGATGCACCGAGCCCGAGCCCTTCTCGCCATGCTGCTGCTGGCCGGCGCCGCAGCGGGGGACACGCGAGCCCCGGAGACGGTCGTCTACACCGAGCCCCTGAGCATGACCGGGCGGGGCACGGCGGCCCCCCGCCCGCCGGCGATACGTCCCTTTCCGGCCGTCCGCCCCGCCGGAGGGATACCGGTGCAGGTCCCGCCCCTGCGCATGACCGGCCTTCGACAGCCCTAGTCCCGAGGAGAACCGCGCATGCGCATCCCCGCGACCGCCGCCCTCGCCTTCGCCCTCACCGTCCCGGCCGTCGCCTCCGGCGCCGACTACGCGTTCCATGTCCCCGTACGGCTCGAGCAGATGGCCAGGGGCGTCGCACGCGCCCAGGTGGAGTGCGAGGTGTACGCCGACGAGACGCGCAGCTTTCCGCTGGGCAGCGGCTCGGCGTTTCAACCGGTGGACTTCCGCTCAGGGGGGCTGCAGCATACCTTCACCGTCCGGGTGAACCTCCGCGCCGAGCACCGCGGACAGGTGCCGAGCCATTACGCCTGCCGCCTGCTCCTGCTCGCTCCCTGGGCCAGCCCACCCTGGCAGGCGCCGGCCCGGGATGCCCCTGACCCGGCGATGCGCCCCGCCCCGGACACCGAGTTTCGCACCGTCGCCGAAGGCGAGCTGCCGCGCCCGCCCGCATCCGGCTTCCTCCGCCCGCCGGGACCGCCCTGAGGGACGCCCGCCGTCGCCCGGCCCCTGACGTTTCGGGGCCGGGAGCCCATGGCCCGGCTGCGACGCGGCGCTGCTCAGGCGGGGCCGGGCGCAGCGGCACGCGCTCCCGACGGCGGTTCGCCCTGTCAGCCGCGCGCCGACAGTGGTCAGCCGGTGCGCTGCTCGAGGTGCTCCCAACGCTCGTAGGCCGCCGCGAGCGCCTCCTCCAGCTCGGCGAGCCGCGCCTGCGCCCGGGCGATGGCCGCCCCGTCGCGCCGGAAGAAGGCCGGCTCACCCATGCGCGCGTGCAGCTCGGCCTGCTCCGCCTCCAGGGACTCGATGCGCCGGGGGAGCTCGTCGAGCTCGCGCTGGTCCTTGTAGCTCAGCTTCCGGGCGGGAGGCGGTGGACGCTCGCGGGACGGCGGCGTCCGGGACTTGGAGGGCGCGGGCTCCGGGGCCCGCGCGGACCGCTGGCGCAGCCAGTCGCCGTATCCGCCGACGTACTCACGCACCACCCCTTCGCCCTCGAAGGCGAGCACGCCCGTGACGGCGTTGTCGATGAAGGTCCGGTCGTGGCTGACCAGCAGCACAGTGCCCGGGAAGTCGACGACCAGCGCCTCCAGCAGCTCCAGGGTTTCCACGTCCAGGTCGTTGGTGGGCTCATCGAGCACCAGCACGTTGGCCGGCCGTGCGAAGAGCCTGGCCAGCAGGAGCCGGTTGCGCTCGCCGCCGGATAGCGACCCTGCGGGCTGGCGCACGCGGTCCGGGGCGAACAGGAAGTCCTGGAGGTAGCTGATGACGTGCCGGGGCTTGCCGTCCACCTCGATGCGCTCCCGACCGCCGGCCACGTTGTCCTGGACGCTCTTGTCCGGGTCGAGCTGGGCGCGCATCTGATCGAAGTAGGCCACCTCCAGGCGGGTGCCGAGGCGCACCCGGCCGCTGTCGGGCGGCAGGTCGCCGAGCAGCAATCGCAGCAGGGTGGTCTTGCCGCAGCCGTTCGGGCCGATGACGCCGATCTTGTCGCCGCGCAGAATGGTGGTGGACAGGTCGCGGACGATGGGCCGACCCTCCCAGGCGTAGCTCAGGTGCCCGGTCTCCACGACCAGGCGGCCGGAGCTCTCCCCGGCCTGGACCTGGAGCCGGGCCTGACCGCCGGGCTCCCGGCGGCGGCCGCGCTCCTCGCGCATGGCCTGAAGCGCCCTCACCCGCCCCTGGTTGCGGGTGCGCCGGGCCTTGATCCCCTGGCGTATCCAGACCTCTTCCCGTGCCAGCCGCTTGTCGAACAGGGCGTGCTCCCGGGCCTCGGT
Source organism: Chromatiales bacterium (assembly GCA_050050175.1). Classification (GTDB taxonomy): domain Bacteria; phylum Pseudomonadota; class Gammaproteobacteria; order Chromatiales; family Chromatiaceae; genus CAVQCX01. The sequence continues at coordinate 607 of JASFUT010000351.1, read as the reverse complement.
CTCCAGCGCCTCCTCGCGCCGGCGCAGGTAGCTGTCGTAATCCCCCGGATAGGAGAGCAGCCGCCCGCGGTCGAGCTCCACGATGCGGGTGGCCAGGCGCCTGAGGAACGATCGATCGTGGGTGATGAACACCAGGGTGCCTGCGTACCCGAGCAGAAACTCCTCCAGCCAGGCGATGGAGTCGATGTCCAGGTGGTTGGTGGGCTCGTCGAGGAGCAGCAGATCGGGGCCGGAGACCAGGGCACGGGCGAGCATCACACGGCGCTTGAGCCCTCCGGAGAGCCTCTCGAGCTCCGCGTCCGGATCGAGGCCGAGCTTCGAGAGCACGGCTTCGACGCGCTGCTCGGTGCTCCAGCCGCCCGCCGCCTCCAGCTCATGCTGGACGGCTGCGAGGGCGGAGATGTTGACCTCGCCCGGGTCTGCCGCCACGGCGCGGGCGACTTCGTGGTAGCGGCGCACCAGCTCCCCCGGCTCGCCGAGCCCGCGGGCCACCACGTCGAAAATGCGCCCGGGCTCGCCCTCGGGGACCTCCTGGGCGAGCCGGCTGATGCGCAGGCCGGAGGCCGCGATGCGCTCACCGTCGTCCGGCGCGATCTCCCCCGCGATC
>JASFUT010000350.1:0-3686 GCA_050050175.1 Chromatiales bacterium | reverse complement strand
CGAGCGCTACAACGCGGGCCTCCAGGTCGACCCCCGGCATCCGTTCTACGCCCACAAGCAGGCGCAGTACCTCTATGACGCCGTCGGCGTGATCGCCCTGGTCACCGCCTCGACGCTACCCTTCGCCTCGCCCCTCATCCAGGTGGCCGCGGCCCTGGCGATGGGGAACGCCGTGGTGCTGAAGCCGTCGGAGAAGACGCCCCTCTGCGGCCTCCGGATCGGCGAGCTGTGCCGCGAGGCGGGCTTCCCCGGGGGCCTCGTCAACGTGGTCCCGGCGAGGTCCGAGGACACCCCGGGGCTCGTCGCCCACGACAAGGTGGACAAGGTCTTCATCACCGGCGGCGTGGAGGCGGGACGCCACGTGATGGTGGCGGCGGGCTGCGCGCTGCGTCCGGTGGTCCTCTCCCTGGGTGGGAAGCACCCGACGGTGGTGGCGGGGGACGCCGACGTGAACCGCGCGGCCCGGGGCGTGGCCTGGGGAGCCCTGGCCAACGCCGGCCAGAACTGCGGATCCATCGAGCGGGTCTACGTCGAGGAGCGCATCGCCTCGGAGTTCATCGACCGCCTGCTCGAGGAGGTGGACAAGGTCCGGGTCGGAAGCGCCATGGCCGACGACGTCGACATGGGACCGCTCCTCACCGAGGAGCACCGGCAGGCGGTGCACGCCCAGGTGACGGAGGCGATCAAGGGGGGCGCGAAGCTGCTGCGGGGCGGCAAGATGCCCGGCGGCCCCGGCTTCTTCTATCCCCCGACGGTGCTGATGGGGCCCCCGCACGGCTGCAAGCTGATGAAGGAGGAGACCCTGGGCCCGGTGATCCCGATCGTCGTCGTCGACAGCATCGAGCGCGGCATGCTCCTGGCCGGAGACGGCGAGTACGCCCTCACCGCGAGCGGCTGGACCCGGGACCCGGAGCAGGCCCAGCGGCTGATGACCGGATTGCCGGCGGGGGTGGTGACCATCAACGACGTCCTCTACTCCTACGGCGAGCCCGCGGCGACCTGGTCGGGCTACCGGCTGAGCGGCTCCGGGCAGAACCACGGGACCCCGGGCCTGCGCGAGATGTCCCGCCAGCGGTTCGCGTCCTTCGATGCCTCGAAACTCGAGGCGCCGCTTTTCTCCTACCCGTACGATCCCCCCGCCCGGGCCGTCGCGGAGACGGCGCTGGACTACCTGCACGGCCGCAGCCGCTTCCGCAGGCTGATGGCGGGGCTCCGCCTCGCGACCCGGAAGCGCTTCCGGACGCGGGCCTTCGTGCGCTGGCTGCTGCTCAACCCCCGCCGCGGCGGCCGGTAGCCCTCATCCCCCACCAGACTCCTGTTGCAGCACCGAAATGGCCGCTGCGATTCCCGCAACCGGAGGGCTGACTCCGGGCCCCGGCCGCAACAGGTGGATCGCTAGTCGCGGCTCCCGAAGTAGATGCGGGCATACGCCCGGGCCGTGCTGAGCTCGTCCCCCCATTCGTACCCGACGCCCAGCGCAAAGTGGTTGCCCAGCTCGAAGATGGTATTCACCAGCGCGGAGTAGTTCCGGAAGTCACCCAGCTCGGTCCAGGCCAGGTTCCCGTTCAGCTCGAACCAGTCCAGGATCAGCCAGCGAGCCCCGAATCGCGCCTTGATCCCGTCGTCGTAATCCACGTCGTAGAAGGCCGCATCGGCGAACAGGTCCGCGCGCTTCCCGAGCAGCCCGTGCCATCCGGCACCGACCTGCCAGTTGTCGAGCGGTCCGAAGTCACCGTAGTCCCCGAACACGTGGATCGGCCCGAAGTTGACCGCGCCCCCGGCGAACCAGCCATCCTCCTCGTTGCCACGGTCGGGATCGAACCGTCCCCACCCGAACTCCACGTACTTCCAGCTGATGCTCTTTGCCTGGACGGTACCCGAGAACAGGGCGAGGGCAACCACCAGCAGAATCAGGTGGCTTCGTCTCATCGGTCGTTCTCCTTTCTCGCTCCGGCGCTCCGACGGGGTGGTCGTAGGGCCGGAGGAACCCGCGGTCGGCAGGTGTATTGTCTTTTAGGTCGTAATCGTATACCGGCAGAAGATGACTTGTATAGCATTTTTTGGCGGCACCGGACCACGAGACCCAGGAGCAGTGTGGGGATGTACTGGTGGTCGCCGGGGTATCATCGGCTCATCTGGGAGAGGGGGGCCGGGAGCCGGCCGGTTCCCCGGGGGATGAACGGTGGACGAGTTCCAGACGACGCGCTGGAGCATGGTGCTGGCCGCGAAGCGCGGCGACAGCGCCGCCGGGCGGAAAGCGCTCGCGGAGCTCTGCGAGATCTACTGGTACCCGCTCTACGTCTTCGTGCGCCGTCGTGCCGGCGGCGAGGAGGCCCTGGACCTGACCCAGGGCTTCTTCGCCGACCTCCTCGGCCGGAATCCCCTGGCGCGCATCGACCCCGCCGCCGGCAAGTTCCGCGCGTTCCTGCTCGCCTCGTTGAAGAACTACCTCTCCCGGGAGCGCGAGAAGGCCGCGACCCTGAAGCGGGGCGGCGACCTGACCCACTTCTCGCTGGACGCTCGACGCGCCGAGGAGCGCTATGGCGAGGAGCCCAGGGACGAGCAGACCCCGGAGCGCCTGTTCGAGCGTACGTGGGCGCGCACCGTCCTGGACCGGGTCGCGGATCGGCTGCGGACGGAGTTCGAGGACGCGGGGAAGATCGAACAGCACCGGGCGCTCGAGGGGTTTCTCACGCAGCCCGGCCGCGGTCGGGGATACGGCGAGGTGGCCCGCGACCTGGGGACCAGCGAAGCCGCGGTCAAGATGGCCGTGCGCCGCATGCGGAAGCGGTTCGGCCTGCTGCTGCGCGACGAGATCGCGCAGACCGTCTCCTCGTCGCAGGAGGTGGATCGCGAGATCCGCCACCTGCTGTCGGTGGCCCGCGACTCCTGAGACGAAGCTCTCCCGAAACCCGGTCCGGAGGGGCCTCGCCGCGGCGCCCCCGCCGATCGGGTACAATGACGGAAAGTCATGAACGGCACGGGACCGCACGTCTGCCCTGAGTGCGGAGCCACTCTGCAGACCTCCGATGGGCGCTGTTCCACCTGTCTCCTGGCGCTGGGCCTGGACGAACCCGGCGAGGAGGAGGCCGCCCCCGGGGAGCCGGAGCGATTCCGCATCCTGAGGACCCTCGGCGAGGGAGGGATGGGGACGGTCTACCTCGCGGAGCAGACCGAGCCCGTCCGGCGCCGGGTCGCGCTGAAGGTCATCAAGCGCGGCATGGACTCGCGAGAGGTCCTGCGGCGGTTCGATGGCGAGCGGCAGGCGCTGGCGTTGATGGACCATCCCTGCATCGCCAGGGTGTTCGAGGCCGGCGAGACTCCATCGGGACAGCCATTCTTCTCGATGGAGTACGTCGACGGGACGCACATCACCGACCATGCGGATGAAGCGAAGCTCTCGATACGGGAGCGGCTCTCGCTGTTTCGCACCCTGTGCGACGGCGTGCAGCACGCCCACCAGAAGGGGATCATCCACCGCGATCTGAAGCCCTCGAACATCCTGGTCACGGGCGATGGCGACCCGGTGCCGAAGATCATCGACTTCGGCATCGCCAAGGCGATGGACCACACGCCGAGCGCCGACACCTTCGTGACCGAGCTGGGCGTCGTCCTCGGGACACCCCAGTACATGAGCCCCGAGCAGGCGGAGATGTCGGCGCTGGGGGTGGACACGCGCTCGGACA
>JASFUT010000349.1:0-3700 GCA_050050175.1 Chromatiales bacterium | reverse complement strand
CCGTCTGTACCCGCCCTCGTCGACGAACAGCGCGAGCTCGGCGTTGGTGACGGGGGCGCGGGCGATTCGGAAGGGGGCGACCTCCACGGGGTGCGCCCACTTCTCGTTGTCGAACACGAAGGGCTCGTCCGGGGCGGCACCGAGCATGAAGGTGCCGCCCGGCACCTCGACGTCGCCGGGGAGGGGTCCGGCCGACCAGCCCGGGTCGTCGTGGTCCACGCCTATGCGCGGCGCGGGGTAGGCCAGCGTCTGGCGGGTGTAGGTGAAGGCCTCGGTGTGCATGTCCTCGTGGAAGACGCCGTAGCGGTAGAGGTACGCCTCCTCCGGACTGGGCTCGCGGCCTTCCAGGCGCGCGACCTGCGCGTCGAGCACCGACTGCATGTAGGCCAGGGTATCCTCCCGGGAGAGCAGGGGCAGGTCCCATCGCACGTCGTGCTCGATGGTCATGGAGTCGTACAGGCTGTCCGCATTCGCTAGGATGGGGGGACGGCCGTCGAGGTGGCGCAGGGTCCAGAGCTCCTGGAAGTAGGCCGCGTGGCCGATCTCCCAGCGCAGGGGGTTCACGATGGGCAGGCGCGGCCCCATCAGCTGCTCGTCGCTGAGATCCCCCACCAGCGCCAGGGTGCGCCGGCGGGCGTCGCGCAGGTCATCGACCAGCTCTTCGGTGGTGGGCGTCGCGGTCATGGGGCCCTCGCATCAGTGCCGTCCCAGAAGGCATGATGTCCGATCACCAAGGCAGGAGGGAAGGGGCCGCCTCCACGCCCGGATCAGGCGCGGCTCAGGTCCCGCGCAGGTCCGGCTTCAGCCGGACAGGGAGGCCACTGGCTTCGTTGGAAGACCGCCGTCCGCCTGAAGGCGGAAGGCGGGCCTACGCGAGATGTCGATCGCCGATGAATGAGACGAGCACGCCATGGGCATGTTCGCGCCCGGGCCGGGCTCACGGATGAGGATCGCCCTGGTCACGCCGGCCCCGCCTCGCTCGCGTGCGGGCAACCGCGCCACGGCGGTGCGCTGGGCGCGGATACTGCGCGGACTCGGCCATCGCGTCGATGTGCGCGAGGACTACGTCGGCGACGCCGCGGATCTCATGGTGGCGCTTCACGCCTGGCGCAGCGCCGAGGCCGTGCTCCGGTACCGGGAGACGTATCCTCGGCGCCCGCTGGTGGTGGCGCTCACCGGGACCGATCTCTACCGTTTCATCCACTCCCACCCGGAGGCGACGCTCAGGTCGGTGGCGCTCGCCGACCGCCTGGTGGCGCTCCACGATCTGGCCGGCGAGGCGATTCCCGCCGAGAGCCGCCCGAAGCTCCGCGTCATCCACCAGTCCGCGCCACCCCTGGCCGGCCCGCGACGGCCGGTGCGCTCCGCCGTGCGGGTCTGCGTCGCGGGGCACCTGCGCGAGGAGAAGGACCCGCTGCGCGGGGCCTATGCGGTGCGGGATCTGCCGAGGGGCAGCCGGCTGCAGGTGGTGCACTACGGCCGGGCGCATGCCGAGGACTGGGCCCGCCTTGCGCAGGCCGAGCAGGCGGCGAACCCGCGCTACCGCTGGTACGGCGAGGTGCCCCACTGGCAGGTGCGCCGGGCCTACGCCAGCAGCCACCTGATGTTGGTGAGCTCGAGGATGGAAGGCGGCGCCAACGTTGTGTCGGAGGCCCTGGCGGCGGGCCTGCCCGTGGTGGGCTCCGCGATCGCCGGAAACCTGGGGCTCCTCGGGGAGGACTACCCGGGATGCTATCCGGTGGGCAGCACGCAGGGCCTGAGGGACCTGCTGCTGCGTACCGAGCGTGATCCGGGCTTCTACGCGGACCTGGAGAGCCGCTGCGCCGCCCGGCGGCACCTGTTCTCCCCGCAGCGCGAGGCTTCCGCCTGGAAGGCGCTGCTCGCAGAGCTGTAGGTGCGGCTTCAGCCTGACGACGGGGCGCTTTGGCTGTGCACTCGCAGGAGCGCCCGTTGGAACTGAGGGTTCGCGGCTGGCAGCCGCTCCTGCGCCGCCCCGGGGGAGGCCCGGGTCTCTGCCCCCCATAGGAGCGCTCGTCGAGCGCGAGCCCTTTCCGGCTAGGCGAGCCGGATCGGCGGCAGGGCCTCCGACTGCGCCTCGACCCGGCCGATGACACATGCCTCGGCGTAGCCCTGGTCCCGTAGTCGCGCGACGCACGCCTCGGCCTGGGCTGCGGGGACGGAGGCGAGGAGCCCCCCCGCGGTCTGGGGGTCGAAGAGCACGGGGTAGCGCGGGTGAGCGGAGGCGGCCTCCAGGTCTCGCACGGCGCGGCGCAGGCGCAGGTTCTGGGGCTGCAGGGTACTGAAGATCCCGGCCGCCAGGGTCTGCTCCGTTCCGTCGAGCAGCGGCAGGGCGCCCAGGTTCAGCACGGCGTCCACGCCGGAGGCCCGGGTCATCTCCACCAGGTGGCCCAGCAGACCAAAGCCGGTGACGTCCGTGCATGCGGTGGCGCCGAAGTCGTGGAGGGTCCGCGCGGCCGTGCGGTTGGAGAGCATCATGGAGTCGATGGCGGCCTGCACCCAGCGCCCGCGGGCCCGGTGGCGCATGTCGGCGGCCAGCAGCGTGCCTGTGCCCAGAGGCTTGGTCAGGATCAGCGCGTCGCTCGGCCCCATGCCGCCTTTGCGCAGCAGGGCGGCGGGATCGGCCAGGCCGTTCACCACCAGCCCGAAGGCCAGCTCGGCGCCCTCGCCGGAGTGCCCGCCCGCCAGGGCCGCTCCGCACTCGTCCAGGGCGGCCAGGGCGCCGGCCATGAGCTCGTAGAGGGTGTCCTCGACCACGGCCTCCCGGCCGAAGGGCACGGTGGCGATGGCCAGCGCCGACTGGGCCTCGGCATCCATGGCGAACAGGTCGCCCAGGGCGTGGTTGGCGGCGATGCGCCCGAAGGCATAGGGATCGTCGATGAAGGCGCGGAAGTAGTCCACGCTCTGCACCATGGCCTTGCCGGCGGGAACGGCCAGCACGGCGGCGTCATCCGGGTCGTCGATGCCCACCAGTACGTCGTCCCGGGAGCGGGTCGAGAGCCGCTCCATCACCCGGGTGAGCACGGTGCTGCCGACCTTGGCGCCGCAGCCTCCGCAGCGCATGGCGAGCGTGGAGACCTCCCGCAGGGCCTCGGCGTCGGCCAGCCCCGCGCGGAAGCCGGGCCCCTCGGGCTCTGGCATGTCCGGCAGGTCGTTGAATTTTTCCATGAACCGCCGGTCGATCCGATCCTTCCAGCGCCACAGCCAGCCAGCCTCGAGGGCCCAGGGGCCGCGGGAGGCGACGGCGTACCGGTCGCCGGTGCTGATCAGGCTGAGGAACTGGCGCTGGGGCCGGAAGGGCCGGGGCGCCTTGCCGAGGGCGGCGCGCTCGAGGTTTCGGTGCAGGGGCGGGCCCTGGCGCACGGCGAAGACTCCCGCCTTGGGGCGGGGATGGTCGCGCACCGCCGCCAGGTCCCCGGCGGCGAACACCTCGGGGTGGGAGACCGAGCGCAGGCAGTCGTCCACCAGGATGAAGCCGTTCCCGTCCGTGGCGAGCCCCCCCTCGCCGGGCCAGGCGGGGGCCGACGCCTGTGTGACCCAGAGCACCGCGTCCGCCTCCACCTCCGTGCCGTCGTCGCAGGTCAGGCCGGCGGCCTCCACGCGCACCACCCGCCGACCGGTCAGGACGCGCACGTCGCGCTCGCCGAGCACCCGGGCGAACTTGGCACGCACTCTCGGGTTG
>JASFUT010000348.1:0-3715 GCA_050050175.1 Chromatiales bacterium | reverse complement strand
AGTTGAGATAGGACTTGGAGAAGAGCGGGTCGTCGGTGACGTACACCGCACTGACCACCATGGTCACCAGCGGCAGCCAGGCGAGCGGGGACACCGGTTTGAACACCTGGATGAACGGGTTCACCGCCGAGTACACCGTGCGGCTCATGCCGCAGACGATGCCGATCGGGATGGCGAGCGCGCTCGCCAGGATGAATCCGGTCGCCACCGTCCACAGACTGGTCAGTATCTGGTCGAAGAAGGTGGGCTGGCCCGTGTAGTCGCGCCAGCGCACCGGGGCGTCCGGGTCCTGGGCCAGACGCCGCTCGTTGCGCGCGCGCTGCCGGGCATAGAAGGCCTCCGCCTTGTCCCGCTCCGCGCGGTGCTCGCCGTAGAGCGCCCGGGCCTGCTCCCAGACCTGCGCCGGACCGGGCAGCTCCCCGAGGGAGGTATCTACCCTCGGCGCGAGGCCGCTCCACAGCGCAAGAAAGAGCGCGATCCCGACCGCCGGCATGACCAGCGCCCGCAGCGCCTCGGTGACCGCGGCGTTGGTGCGCTCGCTGGCGAGGTAGTCCAGCACCCCGTGGGCCCGGGGCGCGTCGAAGGTCTTTCTCACTGCGGTCGTGCTGCTCATGGGTTTCTCCCGTGGACTCGGATCCGCCGCGCACTAGACCCGGTCGTCCCCCTTCAGGCCGATGGGGAACTGCTCGAGGTAGGCATTGGGGGTGCGCCCGTCATAGGTGACGCCGTCGATGAACTCCGTCTGGGGCTCGCGGAAGCCGTCCTCGGTGTCGAAGTCCGGGAACTCGTCCGCCGTCATCCGGCCTTCGGCGACGAGCGCCTCGGCCGCCCGGCGGTAGATGTCCGGCCGGTACACCTTGCGGGCCACGTCCATGTACCAGTCGTCTGGCTTGGGATCGGCGATCTGCCCCCATCGGCGCATCTGGGTCAGGTACCAGACCGCGTCCGAGTAGTACGGGTAGGTGGCGTGGTAGCGGAAGAACACGTTGAAGTCGGGCACCGCGCGCTCGTCGCCCTTCTCGTACTCGAAGGTGCCGGTCATGGAGTTGGCGATCACCTCGTAGTCCGCACCCACGTAGTACGGCTTGGAGAGGATCTCCACCGCCTCGCGGCGGTTGGCATTGTCGTCCTCGTCGAGCCAGCGGGCGGCGCGGATCAGCGCCTTGACGATGCGCACCGTGGTGTTCGGGTACTGCTCGGTGAACGCCCTCGTGAGCCCGAACACCTTCTCCGGATTGTCCCGCCAGATCTCGTAGTCGGTGATCACGGGCACCCCTATGCCCTTGAACACCGCCTGCTGGTTCCAGGGCTCGCCCACGCAGTAGCCTTCGATGGTTCCCGCCTCCAGGGTGGCGGGCATCTGCGGCGGGGGGGTCACCGAGAGCAGGACGTCGGCGCCGATCTGGCCGTCGATATCCCCCTTGAGGGGCGCGTAGTAGCCGGGGTGCAGCCCGCCCGCGGCGAGCCAGTAGCGCAGCTCGTAGTTGTGGGTGGAGACGGGAAAGACCATGCCCATCTTGAACGGCTTGCCCTGCGACCTGTACCGCTCCACGACGGGCTTGAGGTAGTCCGCCCCGATCGGATGGACCGGGCGCCCGTCCTCGCGCTTGGGCACCGCGGACTTCATCGCCTGCCACACCCCGTTGGAGACGGTGATCCCGTTTCCGTTGAGGTCCATGCTGAAGGGCGTCACCACCTCGGCCTCGGTCCCGAAACCGATGGTGGCCGCGAGCGGCTGCCCCGCCAGCATGTGTGCGCCGTCGAGCTCACCGTCGATCACCCGGTCGAGCAGCACCTTCCAGTTGGCCTGGGCCTCCAGCTGGACGTAGAGCCCCTCGTCCTCGAAGAAGCCCTTCTCGTAGGCGATGGCGAGCGGGGCCATGTCAGTGAGCTTGATGAAGCCGAACTTCAGGTCCTCCTTCTCCGGCCAGCCGGTCTCGGCGCCCGCACGTCCCGGGCCCCAGAGGGCGACACCGCAGACCGCGGCCAGGACCAGCGCGGCGGCCCGGCTGAAGGCCCGCCCCGGCGGGCTCGAATTGATTCGCTCGTGGCTCATCGGTTTTCCCTCGAAGATCGCTCGCACAAAAGAAAAGGCGTCGCGCCGACGGGGACCCCTCGAGGTCTCCGTCCGCGGACGCCTTTGTCCGTGCCGGCCAACGCTGGCCTGGCAAAAAAATACCGTTGGTGCTCCGCCGGCAGCGGGCTCGCCGTTGAGCCCGACCCGCTAAGGGGTCGCCGGGGATTCACTTCAAGGGCAGCAAGCGGCGTGCCAGAACCCGCGAGCCCCCCTGATGACGTGGGATTCAGGGCTTTTCCGGGTCGGGCGCCGGCCCCGCCGCGGCCCGCGGCCGCACCGTCGCCGGGCAATTCCGGCCCGCGGCCGCCCATACCTGGTGCAGGACGGGGCGCCTAGGCCGCCCCCCCCAGAAGCTCCGCCGCGGCGATGATGCTCTCGGCGATGTCGCCGAGGCGCTTGTTGCGGTCCATGGCCGCCTTGCGCAGAAGCCGGTAGGCCTCCTCCTCGGAGACGCCTCGCTGGCGCATGAGTATTCCCTTGGCGCGCTCGACCAGCTTGCGCTCCTGCAGCTGGGTACGCACCTGGGCCAGCTCGTCCTCGAGGGCCCGGTACTGGCGAAAGCGCGCTATGGCCGCGTCGATGATCGGGCGCACGCGTTTGTGCTGTAGGCCGTCCACGACGTAGGCGCTGACGCCCGCCTCCACGGCGCGGCGGATGGTCTCCCCGTCATCGTTCTGGGTGAACATCACCATGGGGCGGGGCGCGGTGCTCTTGACCGCGTGGAGATTCTCCAGGGTATCGCGGCCCGGCGAGTCCATGTCGATCAGCACCACGTCGGGATTGTGCTCCCGAATGGGACCGAGCAGATCCTGGTCGGGCGAGACGCACGCCACCACGCCGCAGTCCACCTCCCGCAGGGCGCGGGCGATGATCTCCCGGCGCTCCGGGCGGTCGTCGACGAGCATGACGCGAAGGTACATGGGAATCAGTCCGGCTCCATTCCGGGGACCGCGGCGGCGCACCCCCTGGGGAACGGCCGGGGCGCAGGCTGCAACTCAAGCAACGGACATGCCAGAGTCCGCGCCTCAGGAGACGGGAGGCACGCCGCGCGCGCCGATGAACCCGGATGCCCTTCCCGCGTCAAACCGGGTATGTGCCCGAACGCCGCCCTGCAACGAGGCGGCCTCGATCGGAAACGGAGTCTACGCTCAGGAGCCCATCCGGATGACGCTGGCAGACCGCAACGCCCCGATGATGCTCGTCCTCCTGCTCCTGCTCGCGGCCGGCGCCCGCGCCGATCCCCTGGACCTCAGCCTGAGGGGTCTCGACGGCACGCAGGTGCGGCTGTCGGACCACCGCGGCGCCTGGGTGGTCCTGAACTTCTGGGCGAGCTGGTGCGAGCCCTGCCGGGACGCCATCCCGGAGCTCGTCCACTTCCACGACGAGCACCCCAACGTAATGGTGCTCGGGATCAGCCTCGAGGACACCGACCCGGGGACGCTGCGGGGCATAGTGGCGGAGCTCGGCATGGACTATCCCGTAGCGCTCGCCGGCGACGCCCCCGTCCAGCCGTTCGAGCCCTTGAAAGGCCTGCCTACGACGGTCGTGATCGACCCTCAGGGCGAGCTCGCCGCCTTCCATACCGGCCCCGTCAGCGCCGAAGGACTCTCGCAGTTCATCGCGGCGTGCAGGCGCTGA
>JASFUT010000347.1:0-3718 GCA_050050175.1 Chromatiales bacterium | reverse complement strand
CGGAGGGCTACCCAGACAGGCGGCGTCCCGGGGGTTAAAAGGTCCCGCGACCAGATTGAAAGTGCCTTGGGATGACGGGTCGAGCGGGATGGGCAAGGAGGAGAACGCAAGAGTCAGGTGTGGCGTCGGAGGCGGAGCAGGCGCCGATTCCGATGACCCCTTGACCCTGAAACGTGAAACGTGGAAGAAGCTCTCAGCCCAGAACTTCCTGTCTTGATTCCCGGGTGGTCAGCTGATGGATCGCCGGAGCGCCAGAATCGCGTCCTTGACACCGGGCTTGCCCGTCTTTCCGTATAGTTCCAGCAGCGGAAGTATTCGGAGGATCAGTGGCTCGAGCTGTTCGCGCACCTGATCGTCGTCGCCCCGGCGGAGCAGGTCGAGCGCGTCTTCGACTGTCAACGGCCGGGCCTGCGCGGCGGGAGCCTCTTTGCTGGCGACGGCCCGGGGTCCTGCCTGGATGCAATTGCCGCCCGCCTTCTGCGCGTCCAGCGCCAGGTTCCTTGCGGACTGCAGCAGGTCCTCGATGCGGGCGGCTTCAGAGGCCTCCACCTGCATGAGGCCGACGCTGACGGACAATCCGTGCTTCCAGTCTTTGAAGGTGACGGTGACGTTCGAGACGGCGTCGAGGACTCGCGAGGCCATTCGAAGGGCGCCTTCCGGGTCGTCCGTGTGCAGAAGGGCTGTAAAGCTGTCCAGCCCGACCCGTGACAGGATGTCTTCCTGTCTGGCCTGCGTGGAAATGATCTCGCCGACCTTCTTGAGCACCATCCCGGCGCCGGAGCGCCCGACCCGCATGAACAGGTCGTGGAAGTTGTCTATCGTGAACTGGACGATCGCGAGGCCGTAGCCTTCCCGGCTGGCGTGGGAGATCTTCTGCTGTCCTGCCTTGAGGAAGAACTCCCGGGTGCCGAGGCCGGTAACGGGGTCGGTGGCGGCCCTCTCCTCCAGCTCTCTGACCGTCTCGATCTGCCCGAGGTGGGCCTTGATCCTGGCCTTCAGCTGAACCGAATCGAAGGGCTTGCCTACGAAGTCGACCGCCCCCTGGTCGAAGATCGCGTTGCGGTTCTCCTCGGTATCCTCGGCCCCGGTGACGATGATCACCGGGGTGGTCCTCACGCGCTCGTCGTCCGCACCATGCACCCGCGCCAGAAAGCCGAAGCCGTCCAGGACCGGCATGGAGAGATCACAGCAGACGAGCTCAATCGTCTCGTCTTCCTGCAGGCGCTTCCAGGCTTCCTCGCCGTCGGCCGCCTCGACGACGTCGTAGAGCTTGGCCAGAATCTTCGAGACGGCTCTTCTCATGAGGCGGGAATCATCGACCATCATGATCCGCCGCAGGGGAGTGCTGTCTTGTCTGTCGGACATTGTCGTGGCTGCCGGGCGTCCCGGCTTCAGTATACAGATGATCCGTCGGCGGGCGTCGGCGGAAGCCGTACGCGAGAGGACGGAGCCCCGGAAACCATGATCTAGGTCACGTCCCCGGGCGGCGCGGATCGAGCACTCCGCGCACGGGCGGACGGTGTTCCGCGTTCACCCGCACCGGTTCGAGACCTTCAGGCAGGTGGCTGGGAGCGCCGACCCGCGATCGGCATTCGATGCGCTCAGCCTGGGCCGGGAGTCCGGCCCGCTCTCGGAGCGGACCCAGCAGCCGTACATGGACCTCGGCATGGGGACGAAGGGCTCAGCTGTGACGAGGGGGCGCTGCTCGGCATGACGGATGAGCTGATCGGCGCGGGCCGGGCAGAGACCAGGGGCGCGCTCGACGTCGCCATGGCGGCTTTCCCGAGCTCGGCAGGGCCGATGGCGCGCCGGGCGATACGATGCGGGCGCAGAACAGCGCCTTTGCGTTGCAGGCCTACTAACAGCAGGCCCTGGCCACGGACTCGTCCGGCGACCCGGCGAAGGGAGGGCTCAGGGCCTCGCAGGGGGCGGGCGGCGGGGTGTTCGGCGATAAGGGTCGGGAAAGGGCCCGGCGCCAGGACGGACGACTCAGGGCATCAACGGGTCCGACCCGGATGGCACTTACTCGGGCCGTAGCCTGTGGTCGTCCATGCCAAAGTGGGCCGATTCGTTGTCCCTCTCCCCCGTGAAGGGGAGGGCTGGGCAGAGGGGGCGGCCTGGTTCCCGGCTGGAATCACCCTCACCCTGACCTCCCTCCAGGGGGATTGGAGTATTTCCGGCGTCCTCATCATCGTGCGTACGCAATGAGTTACATGTGAGATAGATGCGATTCGGGTCCAACCCCTGGATGCGCGCTCCCTTTGCCGCGACAGAGTTGCTGATCGCGCTTTCTCCATAAACCCCGTTTATAGCGAACAATCGGCTCCGGGCGTCTCCCCTCGGCTGCCCGAGCGAACGTGCTCCGCCTCACCCTGGCGGGATGTTGAAAATGGATTTCCGTGTCCTTCTTCAACACCGAAGCCGAAGGATGCGATTTCCGGTTTCTTTGATTTTCAATCGCTTACCGCGATCGAAAATGGCGGCACCTCCCTGTGCCGCGCTCAGGCTGCCGAAGAACCGGCGTGTTTCAGCGGCCTGCTGGGCGCTGCCGCGCTGTTTCGGCACCCGGCCTTGACCCCGGAATGGGCTCGGCCGGGCGCCCGCTGCCCGTCCCGAGCGTCGCGGGCTGTGCGCGGGGACCCTCGTGCCCCAACGCCGCGCTTATCCTGGGTCAATGCCGCCGGGCCGATACCGGCCTAGACTTGTATTAGGAGCTTCTAATTTTCTCTCGGGCGCGGCGGGCGTCTGTTCTGCGGAGGCAGCCCCCTGGGTCTCCCCGGGGCGCCAGGGCGGCTCAGGATGAAGGCAAAGCGCGGCTATCGTGTCCCCCGGTTCGGGGTTATCCCGAACATTCTGTATTTCTTCGTCGATTCGCCTATCACGCCGCTCATCGTGGTGGTCTCCATTATGCTCGGTGCGCTGGCCATCGCCCTGCTGCCGCGGGAAGAGGAGCCCCAGATCGTCGTGCCCGTGATCGACGTCTTCGTCGAGATGCCCGGCGCCACCGCCAAGGAAGTGGAGCAACGGATCACCCTGCCCCTGGAGAAGCTGGCCTGGGAGCTGCCTGGCGTGGAATACGTGTACTCCACCTCGAGCCCGGGCCAGAGCTTGGCTATCGTGCGCTTCCTGGTGGGGTGGGACGAAGAGGAGGCCATCGTCCAGCTCTACCAGAAGCTGTACGCAAACCTGGACCGCATCCCGCCTGGAGCCTCACGGCCCCTGCTCAAGCCCAGACGCATAGACGACGTGCCCGTGCTGGCCCTGACCTTCCACGGGGGCGGCTATGACGGCTATGCCCTGCGACATATGGCTGCCGAGGTGGAGGAAGCCGTCAAGCAGGTCCCGGACGTGTCCGAGACCACCCTCATCGGGGGCCGGCGACGCCAGGTGAGGGTGGAGCTGGACGCCAGCCGCCTGAGCTCCTACCAGATCGATCCAACCCATGTGCTTCAGGCGCTGCGCGCCGCCAACGAGCAGACCCGGGCCGGGAGCTTCCCCTCCGACAACGTGGAGACCCTGGTGGACACCGGGGGCTTTCTCACCGATCGCGGGGAGGTGGGCGCCGTGGTCGTCGGGGCCCAGGGGGGACAACTGGTATACCTCCGCGACCTGGCCCGGATCATCGACGGACCCGAGGAGCCGGAGGACTACGTGTTGTTCGGACGCGGCGCGGGCGGGCGGGGCGCAGGGCCGGAGCCGGGGGTCGAGGAGCCGGCGG
>JASFUT010000346.1:0-3727 GCA_050050175.1 Chromatiales bacterium | reverse complement strand
GCCTTCCCCCGTCGACCTCTGGGCGACCGCCCACATCGCGCGGGTCGTGGAGCAGGTCCGCGAGGGCAACGGAAAGCTGGCCGCCTTTCTGATCGTCAATCAGCTCGAGTCGCGGACCCTGCTCTCAAGGCTGGTGGGCAGCACCCTGAGCGAGCTCGAGCTGCCCGCGCTGCGCACCACGGTACACCGCCGCGCCGTCTACCGTAACTGCGTGCTCGAAGGCCGCAGCGTCTATCAGATGGGTGCGCGCGGAGCGCCCGCCATCGACGAGATCGAGGGCATCATCCAGGAGGTGTTCCTGCCATGACGCAGTCCGACAAGACCCGCGAGAAGCTCATCGCGTCCATTCGCAAGGCCAAGGCGCCGGACACCCGGCCGGAGACTGAGGCGCGAGCACCCAAGGCGCAGGGACCCGCGGCCCGGGCCCGCGGGCGGCCCGCCGCCGCCCGGCCCAAGACCGCGCGGACGCGCAAGCCCCGGACCACCGACGCCCCTGAACAGGCGCCGGCCGCGCCCGCCAGCTACGCCCTCGGGGGGCTGCGCTGGCCCGACTGAGCGCCGCCGCCCGCCGTGCGCTGCACGGCGGCGGGAGCTCAACGAGCGGAGGATCGGGTCCGGACCCCGCATTCCGGATCGGATACAGCGTCCCCGCCGGGGGCGTCGAAGCGCTGCTTCAGGCAATGCAGGGCACTCTCCTTGTCGACGAAGAAGGCGCCGCGACCCAGCTCCTCGACCAGGCCGCTGCGCTCGAAGACCTGCATCACCTGATGCTTCAGTCCGCTGAACATCAGGGCCACTCCGACGTCTCTGAGCCTGCCGGCCACCTCCCGGACCTTCTCCTCGCCCGAGGCGTCGATCTCGTTGACTCCGCTGCCGATCACCAGGATCGCTTTGGCCTGAGGAAGCTCGGCGTGCGCGTCCAGGATCATGTCCTCGAAGTAGGCGACATTGATGAAGCTCAGCGAGCCGTCGAAGCGCACGGGGACGAAGTGCTCGCTGATGGGTGTGAGCCGGTGGGCGCGGATCCCGCCGAGGGTGCCGTCGGCCTTGCGGCTGACGATCTCCGCCCGCGGCCTCATGGTCTGGATCAGGTAGTGCAGCACCGTCAGCGCAATGCCCAGAAGGATCCCGTTGGCGATCGAAGGCGCCATGAGCAGCGTGGCGACGAAGGTGATGACGCCGATCGAGGCGCCGACGCGGTCGACCCGCCAGGCGTGGATCAGCGGCGCGACCCGGATGAGACCGAAGACGGCCATCATCACGATGACGGCCAGCACGCCCTGAGGCAGGTGGTACAGATAGCGGGTGAAGAACAGGAGCACCAGGACCACCGCCAGCGCGCTGATGATGGCGAAGAGCCCGGTCTTCGCGCCTGCGCGCGCGGCGACCGCGGATCGGGAGAACGAGCCGCTGACCGTGTAGGAGCTGAAGAAGCTGCCGGCAATGTTGGCCAGCCCCTGCCCGACCAGCTCCCGGCTGGTATCCACCCGCTCCCCCGTGCTGGTGGCGATCGCCTTGGAGATGGAGGTCGCCTCCATGAAGCCGATGAGCGCCATCACCAGGGCGGCGGGCAGCAGGGCGAGGATCAGGTCCCACTGGACGCTCGGTGCTGCGAAGCTCGGAAGGCCCTTGGGGATGTCTCCCACGACCGCGCCGCCGGCGGCGAACAGGACCGCGTCGCCGGCGATGCGCTCGAAGTGCCAGGACTTGCCGTCGCTGTCCATGCCGTCCGGAACGGCGTCCGGTCGATAGAGCCGCAGCTGCTGCCCGGCGCCGGTCGCCCCCTGCAGCGCGCGGGCGTGCAGCTCGATGCGACGCCGGGTGTTCTCGACCTTCAGCCCCTGGAGCTCGCGCTCCCGGACCGCGGACTGGGCCCGCAGGTCCGCGGCCCGGGCATAGGCCTCGAGGTCGGCGTCCTTCTCCAGCGCCTTGGCCCGGCGGTTGAGATCGGCGACCGTCTCGGTCAGCGCCTCGATGCGGGCGTGCGCCGCCTGATAGGCCTGGATCTTCTCGAGTGCCGCGGCATCGCGGATCTGGGCGGGAGACACCTCGACCTTGTCCTCGTAGCCGATCAAGGCGCTGACCAGCGTCGCCACCACCACGGCGATGAGCACGCCCGGGAGCGCCGGGGACACCCGCCGCAGCCCGGCTATGAGCAGCCAGGCGCCGACGGCGAAGGCCAGGGTCGCCCAGTGGACCTCGGGGACCTGCTCGACCACGCGCCAGAGGTCCGCGAGGTAGGACTCGGTCCGCGGAAACGGCACTCCGATCACCTTGCTGAGCTGGGAGAGCCCGATGATCAGGGCGGCGGCATTGGTGAAGCCCACGATCACCGGGCTGGACAGCAGATTCACAATGGCGCCGAGGCGGAAGACGCCCAGGCCCAGACGCAGCAGCCCCACCATCAGGGCGAGCATGACGGACAGCTCGATGAATGCGGGGCTGCCCGGCGTGGCGAAGGGGATCAGGGCCGCCGCGGACATGAGCGAGAGCATCGCCACGGGGCCCGTATGAAGCTGGCTCGACGATCCCCAGAGCGATGCGACGATGACCGGGACGAACGAGGCGTAGAGACCGTAGACGACGGGGAGCCCCGCGAGCTGCGCGTAGGCCATGCTCTGGGGCACGAGCACCAGCGCCACGGTCACCCCCGCCAGCAGGTCGGCACGCAGGCTGCCGCCAGTCATGGGGAACCAGCGCAGGAAGGGCAGGAGCGTGTAGAGGATGGGCTTCATCGTCATCAACGATTGCTGACCCGCCCGGCGGCGGCGCGCTCGGGCGGCCAAGGGGCGACGCCGACGGGAAGCCAGCCGAACCTGGACGGCCTCGCCGATCCCGAGCCCGTGTTGGGGGCCGGAGAGAAGTATGGAGCGGGACGCGGTGGGCCTACCAATCGATAATTCGCCGGGGCGGCATCGACGAACGTCGATGCGTCGGCGGCGTCAGCGCACCCGGGCGATGACCGAACGGCCCGCGCGGCGGAGAGCGCCCCTCGCCGGGCGAAGCGGACCCGGGATGAGCCCGCGTGAGGCAAGCGCACAGGGCGCTTCAGGAGTCGAGGAGCCTGCGTCCCGCACTCGCCCGGCCCCCCGCGCAGCCGGCGCGCGGCCCTCAGCGGGCGGTCGGGCGACCGTAGTACCGGGCGAGGCGCACCGCGAGCAGGACCAGTGGCGCACCGTGGAGGATCAGATCGAAGATGTCGATCGGCCGTGACAGCTCACCGGCCGCGAGCATCTTGAGCTTCTCCCACAGGTGGGGCTCGGGCGTGAACGGCGCCAGCCCCAGCACTACGGCGACGATCGCCAGGGGCACCAGGGGGATTCGGTCGATCCAGGCCAAGGCTCAGCTCCGCTCGCAGTCGGGACAGAGGGCGCCGTAGAGCTCCGCGTCCTCGGGGCCGAAGCAGCAGGCGATGATCTCGTCGAAATCGGCCGCCGCCTCCCGCATGGCGCTCAGGGCGATGCGCGCGGCCGGCTCCCCGGGGTAGCCGTAGACCCCCGTGCTGATCGCCGGGAAGGCGATGCTGCGGACGCCGTGCTCGCGCGCAAGCGCGAGCGAGTGCTCGTAGCAGCCCCGCAGCAGCTCCGGCTCGCCGGAGTCGCCGCCGCGCCACACGGGTCCGACCGTGCTGATCACCCATCGGGCGGGCAGCCGGAAGCCCGGGCTGATCCGGGCCTCGCCGGTGGGACAGCCGCCCAGCGAGCGATTGTACTCCCGCAGCTCCGGG
>JASFUT010000345.1:0-3747 GCA_050050175.1 Chromatiales bacterium | reverse complement strand
GCTGTGGTGGGCGTGCTTGATCGCGGCCACCCGCAGCCCCCGCCGGACGAGCACGGGAAGGAGCCGGCACAGCAGCGTGGTCTTGCCGGTGCCGCTGTAGGCCGCGAAGCCCAGGAGTGGGACGGAGCCGGCCGGAACGCTCATGCGCTGCGGCGAAGCTGCTGCTCGACGTCCCGGATATCCTCGGGTGTGTTGATGTTGGTGAACATCTCGGGTTGTCGTGAAAAGGTCACTTCCTCGACCCGGTGCTCGGCGTACCAGCGGTCGATCTTGCGCCCGCCACGGGCAAGGTACTCGCGCAGGCTGTCGAGCAGGCTGCGCCGCAGCAGGGCGAACACCGGCTGCATGCGTTGTCCGTCGGAGGCCACGGCGATGTCGGCCCGGTCGGCGCGCGCGGGCCCGGCCAGCCGCTCCGCCAGGTCCGGTCCGATCAGCGGCGCGTCGCAGGGCACCACGAGCAGGAGGTCGTGGGCTGCGTGCTCGAGTGCGACCGCCATCCCCGCGAGGGGTCCGGCGAACCCCTCAAGGCTGTCCGGGATGACCCGACAGGTGCACAGCTCTTCATAGGTCGCCAGGTGGCGGTTCGCGTTTATCAGGAGCTCGTCCGCCTGGGGGCGCAGGGCGCCGATGACATAGCTCACCATCGGCCTGCCCCCCACCTGCAGGAGCCCCTTGTCCTGACCGCCCATGCGCCGTGCGCGGCCCCCGGCGAGAATGGCCGCGCTCACCCCCGAGGCGGTTGCCTGTCGGATGGTCTCGGTCACCGGCTCAACCGAGCCGCGCCCTGAGGGCGGGAGGGCAGGCTGTCGCCGGCGGGATGCGGGCCGCCGCCGCACCGGGGCGCACCCGGGTCTTATCACCCGGCCGGCAGGTCGACGGTGTGGACTGCAGACGTTCGATCGAATCCATTGCCGTGCTCCCGCGATGCGTGCGCCCTTCCGGCGATGGACCCGCCGGGCGGCGCGCGGCTCGATCTCCCGCCCTGTGGTCACCCGGCATCCCTGAGATCATCTGAGGGCGCTGGTGCAGATCGACAACCCCGAAGCCCGCTGTACCACGCCGGGTATGGCGCGGGGCCCGGGACGGCGCGGCCGCGCGCCTGCCGGTAAGGTTACCCGGCTGTCTTCGGATGCGTCCAGCCCGGTCCCGCGCCCGCTTCCGGGCTGTAGCGGAATGACTGACCCTGAGTGTTGTCTCATCGGGAACGACGGCTCGGCCGGCGGGCTCCTCACCGCCTCGGCGGGCGGGGCATGACCGTAAGGGCAAGCAAGTCCACTGCCACCGGTCGCCTGTCCCGGTGCGGTCCGGAAAATGGGGACACCAAAGGCCGGGTTGTACCCTGTTGTCGAGCTGCTATGGTTCAATTTGACGCATAACCACGCCGGGCTAGTCAGATTGACCAGCCCGGCCGAAGCATAAGCCTCGACGAAGGCGGGTTACGAGGAGATGGCGATGAGTGCTGTGATCGAGTCCGCGACGCGGGCCGGGTTTCCCGTTCGCCCAGGCGCCGGCGCCGGCGCGGATATCCTGGGCTCCTGCTCCGTGCTTGTCGTCGACGACGAGCCGGGCATCCGCAACTTCCTGCAGCGTGCCCTGCAGGACAAGTGCGCCCTGCTGGAGGTGGCCGGCAGCGTCGAGGCGGCCGAGGCGATCCGCCAGCGGTGCCACTTCGATCTGCTCGTCGTGGACATACGGCTGCCGGGGCAGTCGGGTATAGATTGGCTGGAATCCCTGCGGGCGCAGGGCGCGCGCAGCGACGTGATCTTCATATCCGCCTACGCCGACCTGGACACGGCCATCGCGGCACTGCGCGCGGGAGCCGCGGATCTGCTGCTCAAGCCGTTCCGCATGGAGCAGCTGATGACCGCGGTCCAGCGCTCCGTGGAGCGCCGGCGCATGCAGCGCGAGAATTTCCTGCTGCGCCGCGAGCGCGGCGATGCCGATCGTCCCCGGGGGCTGGTGGGGCACAACCCGCGCATGCGCGAGCTCACGGAGCTGATCGCCCGCGTCGGACCCACCGCCTCCACCGTGCTGATCGAGGGCGAGACGGGGACCGGGAAGGAGTTGGTGGCGCGCGCCGTTCACGAGGCCAGCGGCCGCCAGGGCGCCTTCGTCGCCGTCAACTGCGGGTCGATCTCCCCGGAGCTCCTCGAGAGCGAGCTGTTCGGGCATGTCCGCGGCGCTTTCACGGGCGCCCATGCCGCGCGGGAGGGCCTGTTCAGCTATGCCGAGGGAGGCACGCTGTTCCTCGACGAGGTGAGCGAGATGGCCTACCCCATGCAGTCCAAGCTTCTGCGGGCCCTCGAAACGCGCTCCGTGCGTCCCGTGGGCTCGGACCGGGAGGTGCCCGTGGACTGCCGGGTGATCGGCGCCACCAACCGGCGCCTCGAGGACGAGGTGCGCGAGGGGCGCTTCCGGGAGGATCTGTTCTACCGCCTGAACGTCCTCTCCCTGTCCGTCCCTGCCCTGAGGGAGCGCAGGGACGACATCCCGATGCTGGCGCAGCATTTCTCCGAGTCCATGGCGCCGGGCATCGGAGTGCCGCCCATCCCCTTCACCCACGAAGACATGGTCAAGCTCCAGGGCTACGACTGGCCCGGCAACGTGCGCGAGCTGCGCAACGTCATCGAGCGTTCCCTGCTGCTCGGGCGGCTGCCGGCGGAGTGCTGCAACGCCGCGCGGCCGCCCGCAGCCGCGGCCGACGGGCCGGTCGCGGAGAGCGCCGTCCCTCTGGGCTGGACGCTCTCCGAGGTGGAGAAGCATTACATGCTGCGGACCCTGGAGAGCGTCGGGGGCAACAAGTCCGAGGCGGCCCGGCGGCTCGGCGTCTCGCGCAAGACCATGGAGCGCCGCCTCAACGCCTGGAATGGGGAATCCTAGAGCGGCGATGTTCCGTCTGCTCCCCAGCCTGCGCGGGGCGATAGCCCGCAGCCTCCGCTACAAGCTGCTGCTCCTCACCCTGGTTCCACTGCTGCTGTTCGTCCCGGCCATCCTGGCCCTGGCCGTATCCTGGAGCGGGGAGTTCAGCCGCGAGCAGCTCCTGCGCGCCGTGCATACGGACCTCCGTGTGGCCCGCGACGGCTTCCTGAGAACCCAGCAGGACTACCTCGAAACGCTGAGTCAGCTGGCGGGCTCCTACAGCTTCCTCTCCAGTCTCGACGCGCAGGATGGGGCCCGCATCATCGACCAGCTGGAGGTGCTGGAGGTGATCCACGGGTTCGACTTCATCGACGTGACCGATCTGCACGGCAGGCGCCTGTACGGGACGGCGGAGCGGGCGGCTGCCCGCCCGGTCGAGCCTTCGATGCTCGAGGATGCGGTCCACAGCGGGCGCGGGAGCGTGGGCATCCAGGTCATGACCCTGGACGAGGTCACCCGGCTCGATCCCGCCCTGACGGACCGGGTTCGCCTCGCCCTGGTGGACACGCCCCAGGCGCGCCCTACGGATCGCACCGTCGAGACCCGGGCCATGGTGGTGCGGGCCGTACAGCCGGTGCGCGACGCTCAGGGCAGCCTCGTGGCCGTCATCGACGCGGGGGTGGTGCTGAACCGCAACTACGCCTTCGTCGACCGCATCCGCGACCTGGTCTATGGCCCGGGGAGCCTTCCCGAGGGGGGATGGGGGGCGGTGAGCATCCTCCTCGGCGACACGCAGATCACCACCAACGTCCCCGTCGGCGGCTCGGGCGGAGAGCGCGCCCTGGGCACTCGTCTGAGTGCCGATGTCGCAGAGCGGGTGCTCGGGGA
>JASFUT010000344.1:0-3752 GCA_050050175.1 Chromatiales bacterium | reverse complement strand
CTTTCGCAGGGTCTCGTCGTAGAATTCCCAGACCAGCTCGGAGCGCGCGTTGAGATCCAGCTGGCCCAGGTAGTCGCGCTTGCCGCAGACGACCTTGAGGACCGCGCCCGTGAGGTGACTGACGTCCTCGCGACGGGCGATGTCCTCCAGGTCCACGAGCTCGAGATAGTTCTTGTCCTTGATGACGATCTTCAGGTGGTTGACGAGCTTGGCCGCGATGTCGGGATGGAGCCCTTCGACCGCCGCGAAGTCCTGAGCGGTAATCTCCGCGAAGTCCACCTTCTGGTAGAACGTGTTCCAGTAGGTCTTGAGGGTGCCGTCGGGGAAGCGCACCCGCAGCGTCGGCAGACCGGGCTTGCGCATGAAGAGCTTTCTGAGGTGCTCGTCGTAGGGCACCACGTGCCCGCTCGGCCCCTTGGTACCGTGCCCCTCCCAGAACTTGTCCCAGTCGATGAAGAAATCCCGGTACGGGGACTCCTCGCCGTTCAGCAGCAGGTCCTGGAACTGCGGCGAGCGCACCGACAGGTGGTTGAGCACCAGGTCCAGCTTGATCTTGATGCCCAGGCGATCCAGGTCCGCGAGATCCTCAGGGCCGACCAGCGCCTCGTTGCGGTTGTAGTCGATGATGGAGAAGCCGCGGTCCAGGTCGCTGTTGAAAAAGGTGGGCAGGATATAGAACAGGGAGAACGCGCCGGCGAGCTCCGGCTTCTTCAGCAATGCCACGGTGTCCGACAGCCTGTCGCCGATGCTGTCCGGGTAGGCGTTCAGCATCACGCCCTGCGGAAGGGTCTGTGCCTTGGGGTCTTGATCTCTGGTCATTGATCAACCCTTGTTCGGTCTCTACCGTGTCTCCAGAGCACGCGAGCGCATCCCCCGCGATTGCTGGACCGCGGCGCATTCGGGGCTCAACACGGGCCCGGTTCGTCATCTGCCTGGGTGCCCCGTGGAGCCGTTCCTCCGTCGATGGACGCTGGCAGGACACGGGGACTAGGCAAAATCCTAACAGAGCTAAGCCAAAGGGTCACATGACGGCGTGTCCGCAACCCATGCGCAGGGATCTCAGGATGCCGCCTCCGCCCGACTCGGCCGCCATCCCGCAGGAGCGCCCGCGGAGCGTGAGTGAGCCCGTAAAGCCGTCCTTCGCAGGGCGCCAGGTAGACCGGGAACGGGCCCGGGAAACAACTCGAGCCAGACCCGAATGGCACTTGTCTGGGGCATTGATTGATGCCCATGAAAAACAACACGAGTCTTGGAAAAGCGGGACGCCCCTCCACCCGGAGGGAGAAGGTCAGGGTGATTCCATACCGCACATAGGCCTCTCCTTCAGGCCAGCCCCTCCCCCAGCGCCGGAGAGAGGGGAAGAGCGGGTTGCCGGTTCACTGAAGTCCACAACCAACGGGCCAAGGAGGCGCCGTGCGTAGCAGAACCGGTGACCTGCAGGCGTGCGGGCCGCCTCCTCGATCGAATCTCCGAGAGGCGGCTCGATCCCCCGATCCGCTCTATTATTCGGCCGGCGCGGCCAGTGCCCGATGTCGCGGCGCTCCCCATGCGGGAACCTTCGCGGTTTTCAGCCGCTCCGGCGCCGGTCGGTGTCGGGCCTCCTGTGGGAGGCTCGGTGAGCGCGAAGATGCGCGGCCGTTCTGCCGCACCTCATCCGGCGCGCCGGCGGTCTCATGTCCCGGCGTCGTCCCGATCGTCCGCGATTCGGGCCCGCCCGAGAAAGCCCGCGTCCACGCCGAACCAGAAGGCGCGCTCCCCGGGATCGTAGTACATGTGGCGGATGGCCCCGCCGCTGGGCACCTCCGTGGCGCTGACGAACCTGCGCTCCCGCGTATCGAGCCCGAACAGCACATTCGGATAGACGCCGGTCTCGGCGATCCACAGCCGCTGATCGCCATCCAGCGCCGTGCCGTAGGGGTGGCTCTTGTCGCCCAGCGGCATGCGCCACTCCTCGAAATCCCCCGGCTGCGGCCGGTAACGTCCGACGTACCCGGTGTGGTAGTCCACGTACCAGATGCTCCCGTCATCCGTGATCTCCAGGCGCCGGGGCCTCATGCTCTCGCGGGGGAGGGTAATCTCGGTCAGCTCGAAGGAGGCCGGATCGAGGGTGGCCACCTTGTGGGTGCCGAGCAGCACGACCCAGGGCCGCTGATCGGAGTCCAGCTTGATGCCGTAGGGGCGGGCGCGCGGCGTCGGGACCTCCGCGACCTCGACCTGCCCGGTTCGCGTGTCGAGACGCCCGACGGCGTTGCTGAACTGGGCGGTGAACCAGATACGGTCCTCCGGGCCGAACGCGAGGGTGTGGGGGTCGTCGATCCCTTCCGGCATCGGGTATCGGCGGATCTCTCCGTCGGCGGGGTCGAGCCGGCCGATGAGCGCGTTCTTGTTGCCCGCGTACCAGACGATCCCTTCGTCGTCGACGATGAGGTTGTGCGGGTGCGTGCCCTCGTCGACCTCGTAGCGCTTGAACTCCTCCGTGCGGGGATCGAAGCGGCCGATGTAGTTGCCCGCCTGGCCGCAGAACCAGACCTCGCCGGAGGGTGCGACGTACGGGTCGCGGGGCCTTCCGCCCCAGGGGACCTTCCACTCGGAGAGCTCCAGCAGGCTCGGCAGCTGCCCGGCCGAGGCTGCGGTACCCGGTGGGAGCAGCAGGACGACTACGAAGAGGGCGGTGATTGCGCTTCGATGCCGCATGGGATCCTCCGATAAGCTCGATCGGTGTGGCCCATCGAGCACCGCGGAGCGGGCCTCAGGCACGCTGCGGAGTCGACAGGGGCGACGCTCTCAGGTGTTGTGGCTACCACTGCCTCTGCCGTGAGTTCTAGGAAAGCCCGGGTGGGAATGCAATCCTCCCACTCTTCCTGTGTGAGACCGCCCCGCGGCGTCGAGTAGTTCGCGGCCTGAATGGCCGCTCCCACAGGGTGCGGACGCCGTCGCTTTCGTGGGAGGCGACCTTCAGGCGCCGAATCCCGCAATTCCGGGAAGGCAAGAAAGATTCGCGGCCTGAATGGCCGCTCCCAAAGGCGGGAGCCCTCGCTTTGGTGCGAGGCGCCCTTCAGGCGCCGAACAGGTCGAGTCCGGGTAGACGAGCATGGCCCGCGGCCCGACAGGCGAGCCGGGAGCGGGCTCGCGCGTCAGCCCCCAGGGGTGACGGACATGGACGCGCCGGGAAACGGCCGCGCGCACAGAACAAGAGCAAGTGCGGGGCGGGGCCGGCCGGCGCCGCCTACCAGAGCGGCGGCTTGTAGACCATCAGCACGAATATGGCGAGGACCGCCCCGAAGGCGGGCCATCCGAGCAGGAACCAGAAGCGCATCAGCCGTGCGTACTCCTCCGGCAGGCTCGACCCCCGGGCGACCGCCCCCGCGGCAAGCGCCCGCACCCGGATCTGGATCCAGACGACCGGCAGCCAGCAGACCCCGGCCAGCGCGAACAGGGCGATCGAGAGCAGTATCCAGGGCCGATCGAGGGACCAGTTCGTGAGTCGCACGAGCGCCAGGCCGGTGGCGAGCTGCGCCAGGATCGCCGGGCTGGTGAACAGCCAGTCGGCCAGCACCACGTCCCGCGCCACCCGGGCGATAGCGGGGACATCGCCGCTCAGGTGGGCCCTCCAGAGGTAGAAGGCGCTGCCCAGCCCGGTGCCGAACAGCAGCGTGGCCGAGAGGATGTGCACCAGCTTGAGCAGCGGGTAGGAGTCCATGTCAGCGCGGGTCGCTCAGCACCAGCATGACGAGCACCGCTGGCAGCAGGGC
>JASFUT010000343.1:0-3768 GCA_050050175.1 Chromatiales bacterium | reverse complement strand
CGCTGGAGCGGTTCGCAGAGTTCCTGGAGCGGCTGGGCGAGCAGGTCCGGCAGCCCGTGCTCATGGAGGGTGTGGCCATCGCCCGGGGTCGCGACGGTGCGCCGGAGGTCGTGGTGCTGGGCTTCGTTCCCGCCGACGAGCGCCGTTTCGCCTTCAACATCGCCTTCGGCATCACCCTGGCGGTCACCGGCGTGGCCGAGGCGGTCGGGGGGCGCGCCTACTCCACCGGGCTCTACTTCACCTCCAAGGCGGAGCAGGTCTTCGGCGCGGCGCGCAGGCGCAGGCTCGAGGAGTTCCGCCAGTCGGTGGACCCGCGGCACCGCTTCAACCCGGGCAAGGTCATCGATCCCCGGCTCATCGCCCGGCTGATCGGTCTCGCGGGTCCTTTCACGCCCCTGGTGCGGGCCCTGACGAATCGGCTGGAGACGCGTATCGGGGAGCGCTTCGACCACGAGCGCAACCCCACCGGCACGGGCACGCGGCTGGGCGAGGACAGGGTGCGGGGCATCCCGGCGGACGTGGCCTGGTACGCCTACGCCTGCTCCCAGTGCGGCTATTGCGTCAACGAGTGCGACCAGTTCTACGGTCGCGGCTGGGAGAGCCAGTCGCCCCGGGGCAAGTGGTTCTGGCTGCGCGAGTACATGGAGGGTCGCGCCGACTGGAGCAGGAAGATGGTGGACTCCTTCCTGGTCTGCACCACCTGCGAGCTTTGCAACCATCGCTGCTCGTCGGCCCTGCCCATCGAGCCGTCCTGGATGAAGCTGCGGGGCCTGATGATCAACGAGCAGGACAAGGGCACCATCCCGCCGTTCGAGATGATGGCCGCCTCCCTGGACGCCCACGGCGACATCTGGGCCGGGTACCGGAAGGACCGGGACAGCTGGTTCCCGGCGGACCTCCGCGACCGCCACGGCCCCGGGAAGCCGGCCAAGGCCGTCTACTTCGCCGGCTGTACCGCCAGCTACGTGGAGCACGACATCGGCATCGCCAGCGTGCGCCTGCTCGACGAGGCCGGCGTGGACTTCGCCTACCTGGGCGAGGTCGAGCAGTGCTGCGGCACCCCCATGCTGTGCTCGGGCAAGTGGGATCTGTTCGAGCGGATCATGCGCGAGAACATCGAGGCGGTGAAGGCGGCCGGGGCCGACACGGTGATCAGCTCGTGCCCCGCCTGCGACCTGATGTGGCGCACTTACTATCCCAAGTGGGCCGAGCGGCTCGGCATCGACTACGGGATCCGGGCCAGGCACTACACCGAGGTCGTGGCTGAGCGCATCGAGTCGGGAGAGTTTACCTTCCCCGAACGCTCCGACGGCAAGAGCACCCGGGTGACCTGGCACGACTCCTGCCACATGGGCCGGGCCTCAGGCGTCTACGAGCCGCCGCGGAGCCTGATCCGGGCCCTGCCCGGCGTGGAGCTGGTGGAGATGGCGCACAACCGGGAGGAGGCCCACTGCTGCGGCTCAGTGCTCAGCCTGATCGGCGAGCCTCCGGTGGCCGCGGACCTCGGCAAGATACGGCTCGACGAGGCGGTGGAGGCGGGGGCGGAGAAGGTGCTGGCCTGCTGCCCCTGCTGCGAGTTCCAGTTCCGGGTCGCCGCTGAGAAGAAGGACGTGAAGCTGGAGATCCAGGACCTGGCCCACCTGGCGGCTGCGCAGCTCGGTTACGAGCTGCCGGACCCGCACCCCGAGGTGCGCCGCCAGTGGGCGGTGTTCGAGGGCATGATCGCCCTGATGACTCCGCAGGGCTTCGCGGACCTGATGGAGGACATGTTCCCGGAGATGATCGACGCCATGCCCTGGGGCATGGGACGGATGATGCGGGCCATGGCCCGGATACCGGGGGGGCTCGAGGCCATGCGGCCGCTGTTTCCCGTGCTCTTTCCGCGCCTGCTCCCGGTGATGATGCCGGCACTGATGCCCGGCCTGCTGAGGCGGGTGCAGGAGCGGATTCCCATGCCGGACTACATGGCGGAGCAGATGCCCGACCTGATGCCCCGGGTGATGGACAACCTGATGCCGCACATGATCGGGGATGTCGTGCCGCTGGTGTCCCAGCCGCTGATCGACCACCTGCACGCCCGGGCGGGACGGGCTGCCTGAGGCAGGCGGCGTGGCCGCCGAGACCCCGGGCACGCGGGGGCGTTCTGACCGTTCAACGCACGGTGCCCCACGCTCGATCGGCTGAGCGCCGTGCCCGAGCGCATCCAGGGTCCGTGGGGCATGCCCGGCAGGTCTGCGCCGGCGTGTCCGGATCCCCCGCGAAGCAGTCGGTCGGCATACACGCCCGGCCCGATGCCTCCTCCCGCCGCCCCTCATCGCCCGGGAAGCAAGCCGATCGGTCGATCGAACGACGAGGGCTTCGACCCGCCGCTCAGCCCTCCATGCCCGTGGGCGGGGCCATGAACTCGGGCCCCACGGGGTCCTTCACCCACTGGGCAAGGATGGTGTCCACCGCGGAGAGGGTCGCGTAGTCCATGGACCAGCCGAGCATCTCGTCCACCGGGTCCAGCTGGTCGGGGCTGCGTGCCCCCCAGATGGTGACCGGAATCCCCTTCTCCAGCACGTACCGCAGGCTGAAGGCCGCGAGCCCGCAGCCGAAGCGGCTCCTCGCCAGGTCCTTCAATCGGGCGGCCGCGTTGAGGTACTGGCTGAGCCGCGGCTCGTTGAACTTGGGGTCGAGCCTGCGCAGGTCGTCGCCGTGGAAGCGCCGGTCCCGGCTCATCTTTCCCGAGAGCATCCCCCGGCAGAGCGCGCCGTAGGTCATCAGCACGATGCCGTGGCGCTGGCAGTAGGGCATGACGTCGAGCTCGATGGCCCGCTCGAAGATGTTGTACGGGGGCTGGCAGAAGTGCAGGGGCGCCTCGGCCCGGAAGCGGTGCATCTGGTCCGGGGTGTAGTTGCTCACGCCGATCGCGCCGATAGCGCCCTGCTCGTAGAGCTCGCGCATGGCCCGGGCGGTCTCGGGAATCGGCGTCCCCGGGTCCGGCCAGTGTACGTAGTAGATGTCGATGCGATCGGTGCCGAGGCGTTTCAGGGAACCCTCCAGGTCCCGCATGACCCGGTCCCGGGAGCCGTCGCGGTAGATGCGGCCTTCATCCCATGCAAGTGTGGCCTTGCTCGAGATCCGGACCTTGCGCCTGTCGCCGTAGGTCGCCAGGGCCTTTCCCACGATCGCCTCGGATTGTCCGAACCCGTAGACCGGAGCTGTGTCGATCAGGGTCATCCCCTTGTCCAGGGCAGTGTGGATGGTCTCGATCGACCCCGACTCCTCTGCGCCGCCCCACATCCAGCCGCCGATCGCCCAGCTCCCGAGGGCGATGCGCGGGATTTCGAGGTCGGTATCCGGAACCTGCACGTACTCCATCGGGGTGGTCTCCGAAGGCGGGCATCATCGTCCGAGGCTTTCACCATACCCGAGGGGCCGGGGCCTCACCAAGGGGTCCCGGGTCTGTCTCCGCCGCGCGTGTCCGGAAGCGAGCGCGGTGCTCCGCCAGCCATCCGAGGCATGGCTCGTCACAGGGCTCGAGGAGGGTGAGGACCTGCGCCGCACCCGGCATCGGTCGCCTCGGCGAGCGTGTCACGCGGGCCAGAGGCACGACCGTCGGCTTGCCCCACCGGGGAAGGGTGGAGAAGTCGATCAGATGCGTCCCCGACTCCAGCCACACGTGCGGGTGGATCGGATGGCGTGCGGCGGTACCGGGCGCATAGACGATGGTGCCGAGACGAAGGGCCGTCGTAATGCCGCGCGCGGCCAGCAGCCGCTGGCCCG
>JASFUT010000342.1:0-3771 GCA_050050175.1 Chromatiales bacterium | reverse complement strand
GCTGGGTACGGGCTGGCGCCCGGGCGAGGAGTTCCGCCCTCCGCCCGGCGCCACCGCCGGCGGCGGCGGCCGCTACCACACCCGGTTCAGCGAAGACTTCGGCCCGGACGAGGCGGCTCAGTTCAGTGACTTCTTCGAGACGCTGTTCGGCGGCGGGGGCTTTCGCCGCGGCGGGGCGGGATTCCAGGCGCGCGGCATGGACCAGACCGCCCGTATCCAGGTGAGCCTGGAGGACGCGTATCACGGGGCCAGCCGCAGCCTTCAGCTCGATGTGCCGGAGCGCGACGCCGAGGGCCGGATCGTCTCGCGACGGCGCACCCTGCGGGTGCAGATTCCCCGGGGGGTGACCGACGGACAGCAGATCCGCCTGGCCGGGCAGGGCCTGCCGGGCGGCGGCGGCGCTCCCAGCGGGGATCTCTACCTGCAGGTGGAGCTCGCGCCCCATCCGGTATTCAGGGCCGAGGGGCGCGACATTCACGTCACCCTGCCCATCGCACCCTGGGAGGCGGCGCTGGGGGCCACGGTGCCGGTACCCACCCTGGGCGGATCGGTCAGCCTCAAGATCCCGGGCGGCTCACAGTCGGGACGCCGGCTGCGGCTCAAGGGCCGGGGATTGCCCGGCAAGCCCGCGGGGGATCAATATGTCACCCTGCAGATAGTTATTCCGCCAGTGGAGACGGAGCAGGCCAAGCAGGCCTTCAGGGATCTGGCCGGGGCCGTCCCGTTCGACCCGCGCCAGCGGCTGGCGGGCTGAGCCATGACGAGGCAGATGCGGATATTGACCGGTGTGATCCTCGACGAGACCACCTGGGTGGACGCCGGGGAGATCTGTACGCTGTGCCGTCTTTCCCGGGCGCACCTGGTCGAGCTCGTCGAGGAGGGGGTGGCACGGCCGGTGGGGCGCACGCCGGACGACTGGCGGTTCCCGGCGAGCGATCTCGCGAGGCTGCGCCGCGCCCTCAGACTCCAGCGGGACCTGGGCGTGAACCCCGCCGGGGTTGCCCTGGCGATGGACCTGCTCGACGAGATCGAGCGCCTTCGGGCCCGTCTGCGGCGCCTCGAAGGGACCTGAGGCGTTGCACGCTACGGCCGCGTGGCCGCAGCGAGGCTCCCCGCATACTCCACCCGGTAGCTCCCGTCCGGGTCCGGCCGGCCCAGCAGGCGCAGCACGCCCTGCAGCCCCGGGTCAGGCTCATCGATCGGCGTGAGGCTCATCTTCAGCGCATAGTCGGCGGGCGCCTCGAGCGTGAGCCGCCCCTGGGTGCCCACCGCGCCCGGAGCACCCTGCCAGACGATCAGGCAGCGATCCCGCTCGGTGGTGGCGTCCACCTGGACTTCACCCAGGTCGAGCAGGGCGGGCAGCTCCAGCGCCGCCCCGCGCCAGGTCGCGGCGCCGTTCAACAGCGGGACTCCCCCGGGGCTCCAGGCGAGACGCTCCACCCGCCCGTCGATGTCGCCGCGCAGGACGAACGGCACGGCGCCCAGCCGGTACAGCAATCCGGCCTCCAGGGACAGCTCGAGGTCGGCGACGCGAAGCTCCTGCCCCAGCAGGTCCCAGGCCAGGGCGCCCTGCGCGTCGACGCCGTCCCCCAGGATGCTCACGTCGAGCGCTGCCTCACCCAGGAAAAGCCGCCCCCAGCGGGTGCGCCACTCCACCCTGTCGAAGGCCCCCTGAGGGGGAACCGAGACGTCGCGCGCAACGCCGTTCCAGACCGAGCCTTCGATCTCGCCCGCCTGGATACCGCTGGCCGCCGGCATGATGCGCGGCAGCACGACCGCCGCCGGGAAGCCGGCGACCAGGAACACCGCGTAGGCGAGCAGTCCCACCAGCGCGATCGTGACGTACCACCTCACGGTTCCGGCCGTTCCAGGGTCAGCCGCGCGTCCGCCTCGTTGGTGTCCTCGACCCGGGTCAGGCTCAGGCTGGTGGTCTCGACCCCCTGCTTCTGCAGCCGGTCCAGCCAGCCGATCAGTCGGTTGAAGTCGGTCGCCTCGATCTCGACGCGCACCATCGCCTCGCCCTCGGGCTGGAGGCGCCGGATCCTGTCCTTGACCTGGGCCTGCCTGGCCAGGCGGTCCACCTGACCGAGCAGGCTGCCGCCCGCGGCGGGCGCCCGGCGCGGGGCAGACCGCTGCAACGCCCTCACCTCGCCCGCGGCCTCGCGCATCCAGGCGAGAGTCTCCCTCTGGCGCTCGTTGGCCGCCCTGAGCCGGTCGGCCTCCTCAGCCAGAGGCCTCCACCCCCAGAGGTAGACCAGCAGCACCGGGAGCGCCGCCGCACCGAGCAGCAGCATCAGGCGCTCCCGCGGAGCAAGTCCGGCCAGCCAGTCCTTCATCCCCCGCCCCCCCGGATGCGGATGCGCGCGGCCACGCGCCCGCCCTCCACATTCACCGACTGGATCTCGGCCCTCGCCGTTCCGCCGGCCTCCAGGGCCTGTCTCAGGGCATCGAGCTGCTGCACGTCGCCGGCCGCCAGGTTGAGCTCCAGGACCTGGTTGCGGAACTCGACGCCCTTGAGCTGAATGCCGGGCTGCGATTCCAGCGGCTCCACGGCGTCGGCGAGCATGCCTAGGAACCCGCGTTCGTCCCCCTGCTCGCTCCTCAATGCCGACAGCCGCTGCTCCATCTGCACCCGCGCGTCCACCACCCGGCTCGCATCCGGAAAGGTCTCCCGGAACACCTCCTGGATACGCTCCGAGACGAGCGCCTGGCGGCGCTCGAGACGGTTCACCTCGAGCCCCTTGTCGACCATCGCCAGGATCGCCCCGACCGCAAGCATCGCCGCCACGGGCCACCAGCGGCGGAGCTGCCTTGCCTGGCGCTCGTGGGCACTGAACTCCCCCTGGAGCAGATCGATGCCGCCCTGGGGGGTCAGGCCGGCCGCCATCGCCTCCAGGGCGCTGACGCAGGTCTCGGCCTCTGTCTCCAGGGGCAGCTCCGGGAGCTCGGTACCCGAGGCGCACTCCCACAGCCGCAGGCCATCGGGTCGGGACTCCTCGGGCGTCTCCGCCAGCGCAGAGGAAAGCACCAGGGAGAGCATGGCCGGGTCGCAGACCATCCCGGAGCGCGGCCCGTTCCTCAGGAGCACCCTGTCCTGGTCCACAAGGAGGCTCCAGCGACCCTCCTCCAGGGGAACGGCGAGGCAGTCGGGTATCGCCCTGGCGGGCGAAATGCCGGCGCTGCCGAGACGCTCCAGCGCCCCGCGCAGCAGGGCACGGCGCACCACGGCCACGGAGACGCGATCGCCGTCCGCCGCGAAGGCGAAGTGCAGCTCGGCGACGTCTTCGGCGAGCTCGTCCTCGAGCGCGTAGGGGATGGCCTGCGCGAGCTGCTTGCGGCTGCGGGCGGGAATCTCGCGCTGCTCGATACGGATGTCCTCCGAGCCCACGAGCCAGATCACCTGCCGCCCGGGCGCCACCTCGGCGGCCTGCTCCAGGCTGCCGGTCGCGGGCCCGGCCGCGACGCCCCCGGAGCCGTCGAGGGTGAGCCAGCTCCAGACGTCACCGTCCAGAGACCCCTTGAGCAAGAGCCTCTCGACCGGCACCTCAGATTGCCCCCTGCTTGCGCGACAAGACGCTCACATCGCCTTCCTCGTTACGGTACAGCACGCTCAGCAGGTCGAAGCGGACCTGCCCGACCTCCGCCTCTGCCCGCAGCAGGAAATAACGGCTGGAGACATCCAGACGGGTGCCGTCGATCTCCAGCCCCTGCAAGGCGGGATGGGAGGTGAACTCAGCGACGCTGGTGAATGGCTGGTCGGAACGGGCCTGA
>JASFUT010000341.1:0-3778 GCA_050050175.1 Chromatiales bacterium | reverse complement strand
ACCCGCCCAGGCTCGTCCTACGCAAGCCCCTCGCATGGGCCAATGCTGCGTTGCGCCCCTTGGCAATGGGATCACCATTCCCTGCGGGACGCGCCTTGCCTTGGCCCATGGGAGAGGCTCTGAAGCAAACGATTTGTATGGGACCGAGCACCAGCGTTCGGCGGCGGCGTCCTGATCGCGGCCGTCGCCCTGATCCTGGTCCCCGAGGGTATCCGGCACCTCCCGGTGTCGGCAGCCGCGGGCGCACTGCTTGCGGGGGGGCTCGCTGTCCTGGCGGCAGACCACGCACTGGCGAAGCGGGGCACGCCGGCGTCCATGCTGCTCGCGACGCTTCTGGACTTCCTCCCGGAGGCCCTGGCGCTGGGCGCAGCCTTCACCGTCAGTCCGCCCGTAGGTCCGCTGCTCGCCCTGTTCATCGCCCTGCAGAATCTGCCCGAGGGCTTCAATGCCTACAGGGAGATGGTGGTGCGCGGCGGCCTGGTGCCCGGGCGGGTTCTGGGCCTGTTCGTCGCGCTCGTGCCCCTGGGGCCGGCCTGCGCAGTGCTCGGCCTGCTCCACCTGGCGGACCAGGCCGCGGCGACGGCGGTCATCATGCTCGGCGCATCCGGGGGCATTCTCTATGTGGTGTTCCAGGACATCGCCCCCCAGGCCCGTCTTCAGCGCCACTGGGCACCGCCGCTCGGCGCGGTGCTCGGATTCGCGCTCGGGCTCGTGGGGCACATGGTCATTCGCGGTTGAGCATTGGTGCGGCGCGCAATGAGCCGCACGCCGGCATCGGCATCGAGTCCGCGTGTCGCGCGACGGGTCCACGGGATGCGTGATGCCGGTCAAGGCACGCAGGCCCCTGGTGAGCGATGATTCCATGGCCGGTGTGCGGGATCTGCCAGCGCATCCGAGCGCTGCGGCGCCCGCCGGTTACAAGCCCGCAGGAAGGGGACCTCGCTCATGTCGCCGCAGCCAGTCATTCGACGGATTGTCGACATTGCGGCGGCCGTCGCCGCAGTCACGGCGCTCGGTGCGTGCAATCTCGATGACAGCGGGCAGAGCGACAACCCCGTCCTCGACGCCAGGGTTCGAGCGACGGCCGTCGCGCTGGGCCTGACCGGCAATCCGGCGGCAGGGCGGCGCCTTCCCGACATCGGCGACCCCACCGCCCAGCTCGGCATGCACCTGTTCTTCACCAAGGGGCTCGGCGGCGATCTCGACTCGGCCTGCGTGTCCTGTCACCACCCCGTGCTCGGGGGGGGCGACGACCTCCCCCTGTCGATCGGCGTGGAGGCCGAGATCCCGGACCTCCTGGGCCCCGGCCGGCACCAAAGCCCGTCGGGCACCCGGTACGACGGCGGGCCCACCGTGCCCCGGAACGCGCCGACCACCTTCAACACCGGTCTCTATGACGCGTTCCTGTTCCACGACGGGCGCGTGGAGAGCCTGCTGAAGGTGCCGCACACCAACGGTGCCGGCCCCATCCGGACCCCTGACTCGGCCTTGGGGACCCCGGACCCGGATGCAGGTCCCAATCTCCTCACGGCGCAGGCCCGCTTCCCGGTGACCTCCGGCGAGGAGATGCGCGGGTTCACCTTCGTGGCGGGAGGCAGCAACGCGGAGCTCCGGGCCGCACTGGAGCGGCGGCTCCAGGGGGTGGACCCCGGCCTGCCGGCGAACGGCTGGCTGGCCCTGTTCCGGGATGCCTTCGGTGATCCGCAGGGCACGGCGGCCGACCTGATCACCTTCCCGAACGTCGCTTTCGCCATCGCGGAGTACGAGCGCTCCCAGGTGTTCGTGGACACGCCCTGGCGGGCGTACCTGGAAGGCGACGACGAGGCCATCAGCTGGGAGGCGAAGCAAGGCGCACTGCTTTTCCTGCGCGATCCCTCACGGGGCGGCGCGGGCTGCGCCGCCTGCCACTCGGGGGATTTCTTCACCGACGAGCGGTTTCACGTGCTCGCCGTTCCCCAGATCGGCCGCGGCAAGGGCGACGACAACGGCCTCACCACTACCGACGATTTCGGGCGGTTCCGGGTAACGGCCGATCCCGCGGACAAGTATGCGTTCCGGACGCCGACGCTCCTGAACGCAGAGGCCACCAGCCCCTACGGCCACTCCGGCGCCTATGCCACCCTCGAGGCCATGGTCCGTCACCACCTCGATCCCCGTGCCGCGGTCCAGGGATACGACTTTACCCAGCTGGAGTCCGGAGTCCAGGTCGCGGACATGCAGACCAATACCGGGTTTGCGCTTCAGGCCCTGGAGGCGCGTCAGCAGGCGGGCACCTCACTCCTGCGGCAGCTGGACCTGTCCGATGCCGAGGTGGCCCAGCTGGTCGCGTTCCTGCACGCCCTGACCGACCCCTGCGTCTCGGACCGCGGCTGCCTTGCGCCCTGGATACCGGACCCCCTGGCGACCGACCCGGACCAGCTGCGCGTGCGCGCCGTGGACCAGCTGAACAACCCGCTCTGACAGGGACAGGTGGCGTAGGGCCGCGGGCTCAGGGGGCGCGCCGGTCGCGCCAGAGTCGCCGCAGGGCCTCCTCTCCCAGGGGCACCCGGCTCTTGACCCGGAGGCTCTCCGCCCACTCCCGGGCGAAGTCGCGCTGCAGATAGACATTGAGCCCCGCGGTCACGCCCATGGCGAGCACCGCGCCCGTCGTCGCCAGCGCCATGTCCTTGTGGGCGTCCCATACATCGCCCTGGGTCCCGAGATAGGCCATGCCGAGATCGCCCCCGAAGGCCATGGCCGCCCCCCATTCCACCAGCTCGTAGATCATGGAGGTGGACATGGTCAGGTCCAGGGGCAGGAAGTAGCCCCAGAAGCCCCGCACCGCCGCCACCCGCAGGAAGAGCTCCCGGATCGGGTAGGCGAGCAGCAGCCCGTACGAGAAGTGAACCATCCGGTCGAAGTTGTTGCGCTCCCAGCCGAAGGCCTCGTTCAGGGAGCCGCCGGTAAGCGCGCGCACCCAGCGGTCGTAGGGCACTTCCGCGTACGTGTAGTGCGCGCCCACCGCGTGCAGACAGAGGAACAGGAAGATCAGGGTGTAGGAGATGCGCGAGAGGGGCAGCGAGCGGTGGGTCCCCCAGATCAGGATCGCGGCGACCACGACCAGCGCGTTCTCCAGGGCCCAGTCGGCCCGGTGGAGCGGGTGGATGGCCAGGGCGGCCCAGACCGCCCCGAACAGGATCGAGAGGATTCCGAGATAGCGTCGGGAGGATGAAGTCGGGCTCGGCGTGCTCATCATCCGGCATTATGGGTCGCTTTCCCGCTACTGCCCAGCGGGAGCGCCCTTGCTTCCGTCCCCCCGGAAACGAAGGCCGGGATGAGGGGGATCCGAACCGAACGCCGCTTTTTGCCTCGTTGATCCCCTCACCCCTGCCCTCGCCCGGTCGGAGAGGGTATTGGTCCCTGCCCCGGACGGGGTACCAGGCCGGGGCAGCAAGCCCGGCACGCCAGCCGGGGCCGGCTTATAATTTACGGGCCCCCCACGCGTCATCGCCGGGGGTCTTCGAGGGACTGCGCTTATGCACGGCCGACCCAGCCTGATTTTTCTCCTGGCCGCCGCCGCGGTGATCGGATGGCTCGCCTTCAATGCCGGCTCCGAGCGCCCGACGACCTACGGCACCGGCTCCCCTTCCCCGCAGAGCGAGGACCGCGCAGCGGACGAAGAAGACGCCGGGGGCACGGAGTACAACGCCGCGGAACGGCGCGCCCGCATCGACAGCGCGCTGCGGCAGAAGGCCGCCCGGTTCTGAGGGATCAGCGGGCGCCGCGCCCGGCCGTGCCT
>JASFUT010000340.1:0-3781 GCA_050050175.1 Chromatiales bacterium | reverse complement strand
TTTAACCTGTCATAGCCTTTACCAATAGAAACGGCAGTTGACCGCTTCGTGCTGTTTGCAACATCTTGAAGAGGTGAACATTTGTTCCGCACCCAGAGTTCACCTACAGGGTGAAGGCCGCTACGGCCCCCGGTGCACGCCCCGCGCGGCGCCTGGCTGCGTTACAACTCGTTGGAATAGAATAACTATTCCGCCTCGTCGTGCCTTGCCCGACACCACGCGGGACGCACCCCGAGGGCCGTCCAACTGCCGTTTCTAGGGTAACGCACCCAGGACAGTGCCAAACACGCCGATAGGTGCCTCGGCCGGGGTCCGAGGGTCCCTTCTCCCCTTGGGAGAAGGACAGGATGAGGGGAAGAGCAGGACAGATGTCGAGGCCAGGCGAGTCCGGAAGCAGACCGCCGATGCCGCCTTCGCGGTTGTGCATCCTCTCCCCAGCCCTCGGCAGCCGCTGCCCGCATTGCCCTACATCCGGCATCCGTGCCGGCGTCTCCCCCGAGCAGGGATTTTTCTCGATACTTTCACAGTCTTTCACGTCTGCTCGGTCCCGACCGGTCCGTCGCGGGCCTCGGTCTGATCCGCCACGGACCGGGTGAGGCGCGGCCTCGCCCACGCGGACAACCGGTCCCCCAGCACCAGCAGGCAGGGGGTGAGCAGCAGCGTCAGCAGGGTCGCGAAGGTCAGCCCCCCGGCCACGGCGCTTGCCAGTTGCGTCCACCACTGGGTGGACGGGGCGCCCACCGCGACGCTGCGGCCGATCAGATCGATGTTGAGCGCGAGCACCATCGGCATCAACCCCAGCACCGTCGTGAAGGCCGTCAGGAACACGGGACGCAGCCGTCTGCGCCCGGACTCGAGGGCGGCCTCCAACGCGTCCATACCCCGAACGCGCAGCCGGTTGTAGGTGTCGATCAGCACGATGTTGTTGTTCACCACGATGCCCGCCAGGGCGATCAGCCCGAGCCCCACCATCACGATACCGAAGGGCTGCCCGGTCACCAGCAGGCCCAGCAGCACGCCTGCCGTCGAAAAGACGATCGCCGAGAGCACCAGGCCCGCCTGATAGAAGCTGTTGAACTGGGTCACCAGGATCAGGCCCATCAGGAACAGCGCCACCAGGAAGGCCTGGGTCAGGAAGGCGGCGGCTTCGCGCTGGTCCTGGTCCTCGCCCTTGAACGTCAGCGCAACCTGGGGATCGAGGTCGGCAGCGGCCAGGGCTTGGCGCAGTTTCCGGAGCTGGTCGTCCACCAGCAGACCCTCGGCCACGTCCGCCTGGATCCGAATCACCCGGCGCGCGTCCACCCGCGTCAGGGCGCCTGTCTTCGGCGCCGGCGTGAGGGTTACGAAGTTGCTGACCGGCACCATACCCGCCGCGGTCGGCACCCGCAGCTGGTCGAAGCGGTCGAGGTTGCGCTCCGCGTAGGGGAAGCGCACCCGGATGTCCACCTCGTCGTCCTGGTCCTCCGGCCGGTAGGTGGAGACCCTGATGCCGGTGGTCACCATCTGCACCGCGTTGCCCAGCAGGGCGACGTCCGCGCCGTAGCGGGCGGCCTGCTCCCTCTCGACCTCCAGGCGCCACTCGATGCCCGGCAGGGGACGGTCGTCCTCGACGTCGACGAACCCGCCGACCTGGTCCATCAACGCCCGCACCCGGGCGACGGCGGCGGGGATGCGCTCCGGGTGCCGGGAGCCGAGCTCCAGTTGCACCGGCTTGCCGCTGCCCGGGCCGTTCTCCGCCTTCCGGAACTCCAGGACCACGCCCGGGATGTCCGCGGTGCGCCGGCGCATGGCTTCCAGGATCTCACCCGCCTTGCGGCGCTGCTCCCAATCGACGAGCTCCAACTGGATCACGCCGATGAGGTCTTCGGCCTGGTTCTCCCGTCCCCCCTGGTTGAACGAGCGGGCGTAGACGGACTCCAGCTCGTCCATGCCGAGGATGCGGGACTCCACGTCGCGAACGATGGCGTCTTTCTCGTGCACCGAGAGGTCGCCGCGGGCATGCACCTGGATCAACGCCGTCTCCGGCTCCACCTCGGGAAAGAACTCCACCCCTTTGCCGAAGCCTATGTAGGCTCCGTAGGCGATGACGAGCAACACGACCGCGCCCGCGAGGGTGCCGCCGGGACGACGCAGCAGCCGCGCCAGGAGTTGATGGTAGGCCTGCGCGATCGGCCCGTCCGTCGAGCCGCGCCGCGCGTCCCCGCCGCCGAGCCCGCCGCCGAGCACCGGGACGAAGACCAACGCCATCACCAGGGACGCCGCCAGGCAGATGAGCATGGTGATCGGCAGGTACTTCATGAACTCCCCCACCAGGCCGGGCCAGAACAGCAACGGCAGGAAGACCACCAGGGTGGTCAGGGTCGAGGCCGTGACCGGCCAGGCCATGCGCTTGGCCGCCCCCGCGTAGGCGGCCTTGGGAGGACTCCCGCCCGCCATGCGCCGCTCCGCCAGCTCGGTGACCACGATGGCCCCGTCCACCAGCATGCCCACCACCATGATTAGGCTGAACAGCACCACGATGTTCAGGGTGTAGCCCAGCGCCGCCAGCACCAGGATCCCGGCCAGGAAGGAGCCCGGAATGGCCAGCCCCACGAGCAGCGCCGATCGAGCGCCGAGGGCCGCCACGATCACGATCATCACCAGCAGGACCGCGGAGACCACATTGTTCTGCAGGTCGCCGAGCATGGTGCGGATCTGCCTGGACTTGTCCTGCATGTAGACGATCTCGACGCCCTCCGGCCAGTGGGCGCGCTCGGCTTCGACGACCTCCCGCACCCCGGCGATGGTGTCGATGATGTTGGCGCCGACC
Organism: Chromatiales bacterium; assembly: GCA_050050175.1. Classification (GTDB taxonomy): domain Bacteria; phylum Pseudomonadota; class Gammaproteobacteria; order Chromatiales; family Chromatiaceae; genus CAVQCX01. Next base: position 972 of record JASFUT010000340.1, on the reverse strand, counting down.
CGTTTCTTGACCTCCAGGGTCAGCGCAGGGCGGCCGCCGACCCGAGCGAACCCCTCCGGGTCCTTGAATCCGGTGCGTACGTCGGCTACCTCGCCGAAGGTCACCACCTGGTCGCCGTCCACCTTCACCGGCATCTCGAGCACGTCTTCCATGCTCTCCACCACGCCGGGGACCTTGACGGTCATGCGCCCGGCGCCGGTGTCCAGGGAGCCCGCGGCCACCAGCAGGTTGTTGTTGCCGATCAATGCGAATAGCTCGTCGAAGCGGACCCCGTAGGTCTCCATCACCACCGGATCGACGATCACCTCCATCAGCGCCTCCCGATCGCCGCCGATGTCCACCTCCAGCACCCCGGACAACGCCTCGATGCGGTCCTTGAGGTCGCGGGCGATGCGCACGAGCCCCCGTTCCGGCAGGGCACCGGACAGGCCGATGGTCACTACCGGGAACAGCGCCACGTTGACCTCGGTCACTGAGGGCTCGTCGGTGGCCTCCGGCAGCTTCGACTTGGCCACATCCACCTTGGCCCGGACATCCTCCAGGGCCCGCTTGCCGTCGAAACCGGCGGAGAACTCCAGGGTCACCGCCCCGTAGCCCTCCGCCGCCTTGCTCTGCATCTCCTTCACGCCTTCTATGGACTGCAGCTCCTTTTCCATGGGCCTGATCAGCAGCCGCTCCGCGTCTTCCGGCGAGATGCCGTCGTGGGTCATGGAGACGTGGATATAGGGGATCGGCACGTCGGGCTCGGCCTCCTTGGGAATCGAGAGATAGGAGGCCGCCCCGGCGATCAAAACGAACGCGAGCACCATCAGCACCGTGCGGCTGCGGGCGAACGCCAGGTCGATGAGGGAGCTCATAACACCCCCTCGGAGACGGGCTCGACGGGCTCGCCCTGGGCCACGAAGTGCTGCCCCCGGAGGATCACGCGGACCCGCTCCGGGAGACCGGTCACCCACACGCCGTCGGCCTGGG
>JASFUT010000339.1:0-3796 GCA_050050175.1 Chromatiales bacterium | reverse complement strand
CCCCCGGCGGGCACGGCGGGCGCGGAGCAGGAAGGGGCGACCGCCGGCCCGGCGTCCGAAGGCGACACGGACGCGTTGCGGCTGAAGAGCATGGAGGAGCGATTCTTCCGCCGGTTCGGCGGGTCCGGCTACGCGGAAGGGAGGAGCGGGCAATGACGATTACAGGACTCCACAGGGGCAGTGACCGCAGGGTGCGCCTCCGCGGGGCGGCTCTCGCCCTGGCCCTGTCGGCCGCGGCAGGGTCCTTCGCGGCGCAGGCGGCTCCCGGTCCGGCCGGGGCGGGCGAGCGCGCCGAGGGCGGCGATCCGCAGGCCCAGCTCGAGCTCGGCTATGCGTACGCCCTGGGCGAGGACGTCGTCCAGGACTTCGTCGAGGCCCACAAGTGGCTCAATCTCGCGGCCGCCGCGGGGGAGCCGCGGGCAGCGGAAGCGCGGGATCGGCTTGCCGAGCGGATGACTCCGGACCAGATCGCCCGCGCGCAGCAGCTGGCCCGTGAATGGACTCCCGACCGACCGCCGCCGGAGCAAGCGGCCGAGACCCGCGCCGGACCGCAGACCGACACCCGCGCCCCCTCGGCCGAGCCTGAGGTCCGATCCCGGGCCACGGTGGCCCGCATTCAGCGCGGGCTCGCGTTCGTGGGCTACGCGCCGGGCCCCATCGACGGTCTCGTCGGCGGCAAGACCCGGGCGGCGCTGCGTGCATTCCAGACGGACCGGGGGCTGCCCGCGGACGGACGGGTCACCGCCGACGTCCTCGAGGAGCTCCGCGCCGCCGCTTCCGCCGGCTTCCGCGCTCCGGCCCGTCCCCCGAGCCCGCCGGCCGACGCGCGCCAGGCGCTCCAGGGGATGGTCGGCGAGCTGCTCTCGCTGACGGCCGAGGCCGAGGAGCGCCGTAGTGCCGACCCGGGCTTCGTGGAGGACCTGCGCGCGCTGGCCCGGCGCTACGAAGACGCGCTGCTGAGGGGCAACGCCCGATGATCCGCACCTTCCTGGGCCGGTGGTTGACCGCCGGGCAGGGCGGCCGCCCGCCGAGGGGAGCCGGGTATGCATAACCGGCCTGCCCAGGCACGGCATCTTCGGCCGACCTGCGGGCCGCTGCGGCTCCGGGGGAGCGGGTCAGTCCGGTACCACGGGGTCGCCGACACGGATCAGGCCGTCTTCCAGCGCACGCAGGCAGACGCCCGGATGGCGCACCAGGGCTTTCACCATGCCGGGGGCCGTGAGCCTCTCCAGGTAGCCGCAGGGCGGACGCGGCCTGTGGTACTCGAACAGGACCGTGCCGATTCGCAGCCGCCGCCCTTTGAGGGCTTCCGGCTCCAGGGCCCGCACCACCAGATTTCGTCGGTGCTCGCCCCCCAGCAGGGCGATGCCCGTGCGGGCCTGTATGCGCTCGAGCGCCTCGGCCCCGATCAGGGTCAGCTGGCAGGCGTCCGTGGCACGATAGAAGCCTCTGCCTTCCGCGTAGCGGTCGCCGGCCAGACCCCGGCCGCGCAGCACCTGAGCCGCCTGCGAGGCCGCCATTGGCGCGCCCGCCCGCGGGGCGAGGTAGATCCGCTCCAGACGCCCCGGCCCCGGGCGGCGGCCGAGCAGTGGCGCCAGCTTCCGGCCGAGGCGGGAGCTCATCCGGGGCGGCGCCCGGGCAGGCGGGCCGAAAAGTCACCGGCGAGCGCGTCCACGGCCTGCCAGTCCGTGTACTCGTGGTCCCGGGAGGTGTCGGTGTCGCCGCCGGCCGAGCGCATGATCCGGCGCATGACGAAGCGCTTCCACGCCGGATAGCCGGAGTAGCGCAGCGCCCCGCCAAAGCTCGCCCGCAGGTCCGGCTGCCAGCCGGTCGCGGCCAGGAACGCCTCGACATAGTCCCTGGCATCTGCCGGCCGGGCCGCCGGTCCCCCCGCGCTCAGGCTGAGCGAGAAGAAGCCGCTGGGCCGGGACTGCAGGGCGGGCCGGCGGGTCTGCACGAACCGGGCGATGGTCTCCGGGTGCCTGCCGAAATGCACGGAGGCCCCGACGAGTATGCCGTCGTAGGCGGCCGGGTCCGGGCCGTCGGCGCCCGCCTCGATCGGGCGCACGTCCACGGCATGACCGTCGCGCCGCAGGCGTGCGGCGATACGCTCGGCCACCCGGGCGGTCTGGCCCTCGGCGGAGGCATAGATCACGAGCACGCGCGCCAAGTCGTTCTCCCCTGCAAGGCCCGGCCGTCAGTGTAACGCGGCAGCCGGACCCCACGGGCCGGAGTGTGGACCCTGCGCTCAGGGCGGGCTCAGGCGGCGCGGACTAGAGTTGTAGCTGAGCACCCCGGCATGGGACGGTGGCGGGGGAGGGCTCCATCCGGCCGCTCCGGCCACCCCAGTCGAGCATCTGAGCAAAGGGAGGACAAGCTGATGAGGAAGAACCGATCCGGGCTTGGGCTGATCGTCCAGGGGGCGATAGCCGTGCTGATCGCCCTCGGACCCGCCGTCGCCGTGGCGGACCTCACAGGAGAATGGGAGGGCGACGACGGAGGACGCTATTACCTGCGCCAGCTGGGCGACAGGGTCTACTGGTACGGCGAGCGCTCCGCCAGGAGCCCCGCCTGGGCGAACGTGTTCGAGGGCAGGGTCAGGGACGGAAAGGTCCTCGGCAGATGGGCCGACGTCCCCAAGGGGCGGACCATGGGCCAGGGGAAGCTCAGGCTGGACATCGGAGGCGGCGGCGACGTGCTGGTCGCGGTCGACAAGACCGGCGGCTTCGGCGGGTCGCGGTGGAAACGGGTCGGATCCACCCCTCGACCTGCCCCGCGGCCTCCCGCCCCCGTGCTGCGGGAGGACTGCGTGGGATTCGACCCGGCCAACGCCCGTGTGAAGCAGGTGGACGGCCGCTGGAAGATCGTCGACGGCAGCCACTGGGTGTTCGACTTCGGCAGCCGGCGGGACGAGGCCCTGCGCTCCCTGCGCGTCATACGGCACTACCGCGCGGACGAGTCGTGCTTCGTCGGCCGACCCGACCCGTCCTTCCGTTACCTGCTGTCCGCCGGCCGGGCCCCCAGGGGCTCGCTCGAGGGCGAAGACTGCCTGGGATTCGATTCCGGAAACGCCCGCGTAGAGCGCGTGGGCGGGCGGTGGAAGATCGTCGACGGGAGCCAGTGGCTGTTCGACTTCGGCGGCAAGCAGCAGGAGGCGCGCAAGGCCCTGGCGATCATCAGGAAGCACGGCTTCGACCATTCGTGCTTCGTGGGCCGCCCCGATCCCAGTCTCGAGTATATGCGGAGGTAGGCGGCGGGGGCCTGGCGGCATCGGTCCGTCAGGCCTCCGGCCAGGAGCCGCCGAAGCGCGGGGCGCAGCGGGCCCGATCAGGCTGCACGCACAGCGTGTAATGCAGCCGGTGGCCTGCGGTCCGCGCCTTCCTGCGGTGTATGATTCAGGCCGTCATGTCGAGGAGGCCGAGCTCTTGCGAAGCGTGCATCCCCTGTGTGCAGGCGGCGCCGTGGTCCGCCTGGGCCTGTTCGCCCTGATCCTTGGTGGACCGGCCGTCGGGCCGGTCGCCGCCTCCTGCATGGACAGCCCGACCGCCGGCCTCGCCGCCTGTCTGGCCGCCGATGGGTGGGAGCAGGTCCAGGACGAGGACGGGATCCGCGTGTACACCCGGGATCACCCGCGCAGCAACATCCGGGAGGTCATGGCCCGGACCCTCATCCGCTCGGACCCCCAGGCCCTGTTCCGGCTGCTGACGGATGTCGACCGCTACACGGAGTTCATGCCGTCGACCCTGGAGCGCTGTGAGCTGCTGGCGGAGCACGACGGCAGCTACTTCGTGTTCCA
>JASFUT010000338.1:0-3805 GCA_050050175.1 Chromatiales bacterium | reverse complement strand
TCGAGGATCTCACCGGTCACCGCCAGGTCCTGGCACCAGGCCCCCTCCGGCCCCGCGGCCAGGCGCGCCTCCGCTCGCTGCTGTTCGTGGCGCTCCAAGGCGTCGAGGAACAGGCGGGGGTTCGCCACCAGGCGCTCGCGCTGGCCTTGGGCGGCCTGGCGGTAGTGGCTGTAGAGGCGTTTGAGCTCACCGGTGGACAGCGGGTCCTGCGCCAGCTGCGCGAGCAGGGTGTGCGCGTGGGCACTGTTGGCGCGCGCCAACGGGGCCACGATGCGCGTGGCCGCCCACACCGTGTCAGCGCCAGTCTGAAATTGTAGCCAAGCTGGCGGTGTGAACGTGTAGTCGATCTTCTTCGGCGTCTTCTTCGCGACCGCTTCTCTCTCCTGTTTTCTTCCCTTCTTCCGTCTTCTTCCGACCCCCTGTCTCGAGTCTGATTTCTTTTGTCGGGGAGGGTGGGACGCTCGCGTGATGGTGGCGACGCGAGGGCCCAGCCATGAAGCGGCACCGACGACGTAAGTGTTTGCACTGTGGCGATTTATTCCATCCCGACCCACGCAACCTGCGCCATCAGCGCTACTGCGCCAAGCCCGCGTGCCGCAAGGCCAGCAAGGGGGCCAGTCAGCGCCGCTGGCTCGATAAGCCGCAGAACCGAGAGTACTTCCGCGGCGCGGCGAACACCGAGCGGGTGCGGGTGTGGCGGGCGGCCCATCCGCACTACTGGCGCCGTCCCGGGGCGTTAGCGATCGCGGCGTTACAAGAGGACTCATCGGCGCAAGCCCTTGACTCTATTGAGCAATCGACGACTTTAGCGGAGACTGCGTTACAAGATCTCTTCTGCGCACAACCCATTGTTCTCATTGGGCTTATCGCCCAGCTAACGGGCACGGCGTTACAAGAGGACATCGCACGCACCGCGCGCCAGCTCCGAGAATTGGGCCAAGACATTGTCGCCGGCACACCGACTGGCGCAGGAGGTGGCGATGCGAAAACGTCTCCTGGTCCCCACCCGGGTCCGCCGGGTCCCCAGCCAGTTCAGCTGGGTCGATCAACGCCTGGTGCGTGATCGTCACATCCTGCGCTGCGATCCCGACGCGCTGGCCCTGTATCTGTTCCTGGTCACGGTGGCCGATGCCCAGGGGGTGAGCTTCTACGGCGATCGCTCGATCGAGCGGCTCGTGTCCTTGCCCTCGCCCCGCCTCGCCAAGGCCCGGGCGAGGCTGGTGAACGCCGGCCTGCTCGCCTATGAGGCGCCGCTCTATCAGGTGCTGGCGCTCGAGCCCCCGGCCTCGCCCCCATCCACACCGGCGCCCCCAACCCGCGCGAGCGGCGAGCCGCGCTCTTTGCGCACGCTCCTAGACGAGGTGCTCAAGCGCCATGATTGACTATGAGACCTTCGCCAAAATTCGCCTGTTGCGTGAAGAACGCGGCCTGAAGATCGCGCAGATCGCCCAGGCGCTGGGCCTGGATCCGCGCACCGTGGCCAAGTGGCTGGCCGAGCCGCGCTTTCGCGCGCGCACGAGCGCCCCGCGCCCGAGCAAGCTCGATCCGTACAAGGCGCTGATCCGCCAATGGCTCGAGTCCCATCCCTACAGCGCCCAGCAGATCCTCCAGCGCCTGCGCGAGGCGGGGTACGAGGGGGGCTACAGCATCGTCAAGGACTACGTGCGGGTGGTGCGCCCGCGCCGCGCACCGGCGTTCCTGACCCTGTCCTTCGCCCCCGGCGAGTGCGCGCAGGTGGACTGGGGCGTGTACGGCTCGATCGCGGTGGGCACCACCCGGCGTCGGCTGTCCTTGTTCGTCATGGTGCTGTGCTACAGCCGCCTGCTGTATGTGGAGTTCACCCTCAGCCAGACCATGGAGCACTTCCTCGCCTGCCATCAGCACGCCTTCGAGTTCTTCGGCAATCGCGTACCGCACAAGATCATGGTCGACAATCTCAAGTCGGCCGTGCTCAAACGCTTGTGCGGCGAGCCGCCGCTGTTCAATCCCCGTTACGTGGATTTCGCCCACCATAGCGGCTTTCGCATCGTCGCCTGTAACAAGGGCCAGGCTCATGAGAAGGGCCGGGTCGAGTCGGGCGTCGGCTATGTCAAAAAAAACCTCCTCAACGGTCTGGCGATCCCCTCGTTCAGCGCCCTCAATCCCGCTGCCCGCACATGGATGGACACCATCGCCAATGTGCGCATCCACGGTGAGACCCATCAGCCACCCGTGGAGTTGTTCGCTAAAGAACAACCCGCGCTGCAGCCCGGACCGCTCCACCCCTACGATGGCGCAAGCGTCCGCCAGGTGCGCGCCTCCTCGCGCTTTCGCGTGAGCTTCGAAGCCAACCGCTACTCGGTCCCCGCCGAATACGCCAGCGCCCTGTTGACCCTGAAGGTCTATCCCGATCGCCTGTGTGTCTACCACGGCGAGACCCTGATCGCACGCCACGCCCGCTGCTACGATCGCCACTGCGACATCGAGGATCCCGACCATCCCAAAGCGCTGCTCGAGCAGCGGCGCAATGCCCGCGAGCACAAACTACTCGGGCGCTTCCTCGCCCTCTCCCCCAAGGCCGAAGCCTACTACCAGGCCCTGACCGAGCGCCGGCTCAATCCCCGCCATCACATCCAGAAGATCGTCGCCTTGAGTGAGATCTACGGCACCGAGGCGGTGGCCCGGGCCATGGACGATGCCTTTACCTTCCAGGCCTTCAGCTGCGAGTACGTGGCCAATGTGTTGGCCGCTCGCCAGCGCCTGCTGCCCGAGCCCGGTGCGCTCCAGCTCACCCGCCGCCAGGACTTGCTCGAGCTCGATCTCCCCGAGCCGGATCTGGCGATCTATGATCCCCCCGACCCCGAGCCCTCATCATGAGCACGACCCGCGCCAAGCAACCGGCTCCCGACCGGCTCCCCACCCAGCTCGACTACCTGAAGCTGGCGTTCATCCAGGCGAACTACACCCCGCTGGCCGAGGAGGCGGCCCGCGCTCACTGGGGCCACGTGGCCTACCTCGCCCAGCTCATCGAAGGCGAGGCCTTGTTACGCCAGGAACGCAGCGTTCAGCGCCGGATCCGCCAGGCCCGTTTGCCCGTGGTCAAGACCCTGGAGCAGTTCCAGTGGAGTTGGCCCGGTAAGATCAACCGCCTGCAAATCCAAGAGCTCTTTCGACTGAAGTTCATCCAAGCGAAGGCCAACGTGATCTTCCTCGGCGGCGTGGGGCTGGGCAAAACCCACCTGGCTACCGCTCTGGCCTATGCCGCCTGCCTCGCCGGCCACGCGGTGCGCTTCGCCACCGCCGTGGATGTCATCAACACCCTCGCCGCCGCGCAAACCACCGGCCGGCTCAAGCCCGAGCTCGATAAGTACCTCAAGCCCGCCGTCCTCGTCCTGGACGAACTGGGCTATTTGCCCATCGATAAAACGGGCGCAGACCTGCTGTTCCAGATCATCAGCCAGCGCTACGAGCGCGGCTCGCTCATCATTACCTCAAACCGTATCTATAAGAAATGGTCCGAGATCTTCAATAACGACAGTACCCTCACCTCCGCCCTGCTCGACCGCCTGCTCCATCACGCCGAGACGGTGATCATCGAGGGCAAGAGCTTCCGCATGAAGGACCAGATCGAGTCCCCCTGACACCCTTGCGTCGGTGCCGTGATATCGCCCCCACCCCGGTTTCTCGACGGGTACATTTTCAAAGCGGCGGTTTTGCTACACAAACGCACCGCCGCTAACAGTACAGGCTCAGATCGCCGTAGAAGCCGTAGTTGCGCACCGTCCGGCCGGCGCGCAGGGCGGCATCCCACAGGTAGCCCAGGCCC
>JASFUT010000337.1:0-3808 GCA_050050175.1 Chromatiales bacterium | reverse complement strand
CGACACCAGGGCGCCCTCGACCGCGGGGATCTGGGCGAGCTGCCAGGTGCCTTCCGCCCCGGATTCCCCGGAGCCTTCGGGATCGGCGCGGCGCACACGGATGAGATCACCCCTGTGCAGGATGTCGGCGGCGGTCTTGGGGGCCGGGCCCCGGCGATTCTCGTCGAGCAGGGGCCGTGCCCAGCTCAGCCCTTCCCAGTCGAGGGTCACCGTCTCACCGCCCTTCACCAACGCCTGGGCGCTCTTCCCTTCCACCGAGAGCACCAGCGCGGGCAGGAGCTCTCCGACCTTGCCGTGGTCGTCCAGGATGGCGCTCCAGTCCCCGGCCTCCCCCTCCGCCGGGAGGTCGTAATGGCGTTCGGGCCCCCGGTACCCGTGACGCCGGTCGTACTCGTCCAGCGCGGTTCTCAACGCGGGGTTGGCGGCTCGCTGGAGCCGCGAATCCAGGGTCGTGTACACCCGGTAGCCGGCGGTGTAGGCCTCGGCACCGAAGCGATCCACCATCTCGGAGCGGACCATCTCGGCGGCATAGGGCGCCTCGAGCTCGATCTCGGCGGCGTGCACGCTGGCGGTGATCGGGGCCCGGCTCGCGGCGTCACGCTCCGCCGGCGAGATGAAGCCCAGCGCCGCCATGCGCCCGAGCACGTAGTTGCGCCGGTCCACTGCCCGCTCGGGTCCGGCGATGGGGTTAAGCCGGGACGGCGCCTTCGGCAGGCCGGCGATCATTGCGGTCTGGGCGAGATTCAGCTCGCCCACGGGCAGTCCGTAGTAGACCTGGGCCGCCGCGCCTATGCCGTAGGCCCGGTTTCCCAGATAGATCTTGTTCACGTAGAGCTGGAGGATCTCCTCCTTGGTGAGCTCGCGCTCGATCTTCAGCGCCAGCAGTATCTCGTTGATTTTCCGCGTGTAGGTCTTCTCCCGCGACAGGAAGAAGTTTCGCGCCACCTGCATGGTGATCGTGCTGCCTCCCTGGCGCCGCTCCCCGGTGATCAGGAGCTGCGCGGCCGCCCGCGCCAGTCCCTGGTAGTCGACTCCCGGATGGTGGAAGAACCGATCGTCCTCCGCCGCGAGGAAGGCCTGCACCATGCGCTTGGGCACCTCGTCGAAGGTGAGCGGGATGCGTCTCTTCTCGCCGAACTCCGCGATCAGCAGGCCGTCCCGGGAGTAGACCCGCAGCGGGACCTGAAAGCGGACGTCGCGTAGCTGCTCGGTCTCGGGGAGCTTGGGCACGAAATACAGGTAGATGCCGGCCGCGCCAGCCACCCCGAGCAGGAGTCCGACCAGGGCCAGCCAGAAGACCGCCCGCAAGAGCCAAGTTCGCCACTTCATGCGCCAGTTCACAGTATTGGGACGACGACGACCGCGAGAATGCCTTTGACGCGGCACCCTTCTTTATACTATCAAAAAGGGGACCGGCTCCCGGCGCCGGCGGCAAAAAAATGGCTTCACATAAAAATTATTTGCTGCTATATAGTTAAGCAATCAAATCTAGAAAAACCTTTAACAAAAGAGAAGAAGCCCCTTTCGGGCTCCTGTACTACGGAAAACCCAATGTTCCTATTCGGGCCTAAATCGGCTGGCATGCTCGGGCTGGATATCAGCTCGACGGCCGTCAAACTGCTCGAGCTGAGCCGCTCCACCGGCCGCTCGGGCACCCAGTACCGGGTCGAGAGCTACGCGGTCGAGCCGCTTCCGGCCAACGCGGTCGTCGAGAAGAACATCGCGGACGTGGACGCCGTGGGCGAGGCGATCAAGACGGTGGTCCGGCGATCCGGCTCCAAGGCCAGGCAAGCGGCCGTGGCGGTGTCCGGCTCCGCCGTGATCACGAAGATCATCAGCATGCCCGCCGCCCTGACCGACAGGGAGATGGAGAGCCAGATCCAGCTGGAGGCCGATCAGTACATTCCCTACCCCCTCGACGAGGTCAATCTGGACTTCGAAGTGCTCGGCCCCTCGGAGAAGAACCCCGAGCTGGTGGACGTCCTCCTCGCGGCCTCCCGAAGCGAGAACGTTGATGATCGCGTGACCGCCCTCGAGCTGGCCGGCTTGGCGCCGGGAGTGGTCGACATCGAGGCGTACGCCATGGAGAACGCCTGCACGCTCCTGGGGGATCAGTGGCCCGACCGGGGCGTGGACCAGACGGTCGCGATAGCCGACATCGGGGCAACCAACACGACGCTCAACGTCCTGCACAGCAACAAGATCATCTACACGCGGGAGCAGAACTTCGGCGGTCGCCAGCTCACCGAGGAGATCCAGCGCCGCTACGGCCTCTCCGTGGAAGAGGCGGGCATGGCGAAGAAGCAGGGCGGACTGCCCGACAACTACGTGCCCGAGGTCCTCGAGCCCTTCAAGGAGGCCATGGCCCAGCAGGTCAGCCGGGCTCTGCAGTTCTTCTACTCCGCCAGCCCCTACAACAGCGTCGACCTGGTCGTGCTGGCGGGCGGCTGTGCCTCCATCGCGGGTGTGGACGAGCTGATGGAGGAGAAGATCGGCACGCCGGCCGTCGTCGCCAACCCCTTCGCCAGCATGTCCGTATCGTCCCGCGTGAAGCCGCAGAGCCTCAGCAACGACGCTCCGTCCCTGATGATCGCCTGTGGACTCGCCCTGAGGAGCTTCGACTGATGGCCCGGATAAACCTCCTACCCTGGCGAGAGGGCCTGCGGAGCAGGCGTCAGCGCGAATTCCTCTTCATCCTGGCCGGTGCCGTGGTCCTGACCGTGCTCGCGGGGGCCTACTCCTGGCTGCACATCAACGGGCTCATCGAGTACCAGGAGAAGAGAAACGGGTTCCTTCGGGACGAGATCGCCGAGGTGGACAAGAAGCTGAAGTCCATCAAGGAGCTGGACGAGATCAAGGCGCGTCTCATCGCCCGCATGAATGTCATACAACAGCTCCAGAGCAGTCGCCCGCAGATCGTGCACCTCTTCGACGAGCTGGTGATCACCCTGCCCGATGGCGTGTACCTCAACCGCGTGACACAGAAGGGCAAGCAGGTGACGCTGACGGGCCAGGCCCAGTCGAATGCCCGCGTCTCCGCGCTGATGCGCAACATCGAGGATTCGGGCTGGCTCGCAAAGCCCAGCCTGAAGGTTGTTCAGACGCAGAAGAGAGGTGCAACGGAGGCCGAGCCCGCCTCGTTCGAGCTCGTCGCCGTCCAGAAGCAGCCCAAGGAAGACGAAGACACCCTGTCCATGTCCGATGACGGGGGTAATAAGAAGGCCAAGGGCAAGAAGAGGTAAGAGGGCGAACGATGAACATGCAAGACCTCAACAACCTCGACTTCGGCGAGATGGGGGAATGGCCGGCCCCGGTGAAGATCGTGTTCATCCTGATCCTGTGCGCGGCCGCCGGCTTCGCCTGGTACTGGTTCGTGAGCAAGGATCAGATCGCGGCACTGCAGCAGGAGGAGCGCAAGGAGGTCCAGCTGAAGGCCGAGTTCGAGGAGAAGCAGGCGAAGGTCGTCAACCTGGACCAGTACCGGCAACAGCTCGAGGAGATGAAGCAGTCCTTCGGCGCCATGTTGCGCCAGCTCCCGAACAAGACCGAGGTGGCGGCCCTGCTGGTGGACGTCTCCCAGACGGGGCTGGCGGCCGGGCTGGAGTTCGATCTGTTCCAGCCCCAATCCGAGATCTCCCGGGAGTTCTATGCAGAGCTGCCGATCCGCATCCAGGTCCAGGGCGCGTACCACGAATTCGGGGACTTCGTGAGCGGCCTGGCAGCCCTGCCCCGCATCGTGACCATCCACGACGTGAACATCCAGCCTCAGCGCAGGGGCAAGAAGCGGGGGCGTGGCAGTGGCGGCGAC
>JASFUT010000336.1:0-3811 GCA_050050175.1 Chromatiales bacterium | reverse complement strand
AGCAGGAGCAGTCCCAGGGGAAGGCGTCGGAGGAGCAGAAGGAGGGCGAGTCCGAGACGGAGTCGGAATCGGACGGTGGCGGTGACAAGGACACCCAGAAGGGCAAGAGCAGCGGCGAGGAGAACGAGAAGGGCGCGGACGAGGACCAGACCGAAGGCGAGAGCAAGGACGAGAGCGCTGAGCAGGACGCTCAGACGGGCGAGCGGCAGGATGAGGCCGAGCCGGGTCCCGAGGGAGAAGAAGAGAAGGATCGCGAGAGCAAGGCGGGCAAGGAGAGCGAGGAAGACAAGGAAAGCTCCGAGGGAGACAAGGAGCGTGAGACCGCCACTGCCAAAGGCGACAAGGAGCCGGAGCCCGACGCGGACTCCGGCGAGAAGACCCAGGAGCAGGAGAAGAAGGGCGAGACCGGCGACGAGAAGAAGGAAGAGGCGTCCAAGGGCAAGGAGGATCGCGGCGACGAGGAGGGTCGGTCGGAGCGCGAGCCCGAGAAAGAGAGCGAGACCGGGGGAAAACCCCAAGAGCAACAGGACGAGAAGCGTGATACCGTTGGGGGCTCGGAGGAGGAGAAGGAAGACACCGAAGGCTCGAAATCCGACCAGCCGAAGGACGATCAGGCGGTCGGCGGCGGCCCCAGGGAGCCGGAAGAGATGACCGCACCGCCGGAAGGCGTGGAGCGGGTCGACCGGTTCGATCAGCTCGGGGACGCGCCGGATACCGAGTCCACCGAGGGCAAAGCGGAGGCGCTGGAGCAGGGCACGGGAAGCGGCGATGCGAGCACCATCCTCCTGATGGAGCAGTGGCTCGATCAGATCGAAGGCGACCCCGCGTACCTGCTGCGCAACCAGTTCATGCTCGAGGAGCGGCGGGTGAGGCAGGACAGGCGCCTGCCGATACGCGAGCCCCGGCCCTGGTAACCACTCGACAGCGGAGGGTGCGTGCCTTTATGAACAAGACCAACATAAGCCTGGCGCTGTGCGCCGCCGGATTCATGGCCTTGCCGGCGGCAGCGGCGATGCCGCAGTTCCGTCCCATGCCGGCCGTCGACAGCTATCAGTTCCGTCCGCTCGACCAGCCGCGGAGCCAGGGCATCCGGCGCCCGGCCCCTCAGATTGGATTCGGCTCCAGCGGCCCGAGGACCCCCCGCCCAGGCCGTTCTTCCGCCCCGCCGACGCCCGCCGGCAACGCCTCCGGGCCCTGGCCCGGCGTGATGGGCGCCCCCCAGGGCCGTCAGCAGATACAGTATTCGCGTTACGGCGCATCACCGTACGGCACATCCCAGCGCGGACCCCGGGTCGAGGCAACCCTGAGCGCCTCCGACGCCTACGCGCAGCAGAACCTGGTCTATACCGTGCGCATCCTGAGCGACGGCAACCTCAGCCTCGCCGACCCGGTTCTGCCGGAGAATCCCAACTTCGTCTTCCACCAGATCGACGGCCCGGTGACCAGCTCGAAGGTCGAGAACGGCCGCCAGGAGATCGTCAACGAGTTCCGCTATGCGGTCACGCCCCTGCGCGCGGGCAGCTTCACCCTGGAGCCGGCCCGTGTGACCGGCGAGCTCGCGCGCGGCGGCGCCCACTACGACGCCACTGCCGCCCGGCCAGTCAGTGTGGAGATTGCAGCGCCGAAAGAGGGGATTCGGCCCTGGCTGCCGCTCAAGGACCTGACGGTCCAGACCCGTCTGCAGAATGCCGAGCAGGCCGCGGCCGGCAAGCCGCTCAGTCTGGTGATCGAGATGAAGGCCGTGGGGGCAACCGGCTCCCAGCTGCCTTCCCTGGAGAAGCAGCTCGAGTCCAGCGATTTCCGCATCTACCAGGAAAAGGTAGAGACCCACGGCACCCTCTCCGCCGACGGCCGTCAGCTCGAGGGCCGCAGGATCGAGTCCTATACCCTGGTGCCCCAGCACGGCGGGCGGATCCGAATCCCCTCCCTGCGCCTGAGCTGGTGGAACGTCGAGGCCGACCGGGCGGAGACGCTGGCTCTGCCGATTCGCCAGCTCGTCGCGGGCGGGGGCCTGCGCGGAGACGGCGCCTTCGGGGTCACAGAGTCGAGCACCCTCTTCCCGGCCGGCTCGTCGCTGATGTTCTGGCTCCCGCTGCTGGGAATCGCCTTCCTGATGGGGGCCTACTGGTCGTGGATCTGGGCAAAGAACAAGGGCCTGATCCGCGCCGGCGCCACCCGGCTGTCCCGGATCATGGGTCTGCCGGGGACGCAGGCCCGGCGCTTCGCCGAACGGCACCATCCCCGCCGCTACCTGCACCTGGCCCGGCAGGGCGCGATCCGGGCGCTTCCCGGCTCACTGCGCCTGTGGTACTGCGTGCGCTACGCAGACAGCGAGACCGACCCCGCCGAGTGGTGCCAGATGCTCAAGTTCCTCGGGCACAAGCACCTGGGCATCTCGCCCCAGCTGCCCATGCCGGAGTTCGGTCGGCGGCTGATCGCCGCCCAGCCCAGGGCCGACGCCCGCGCCATCCGCGAGCTCATGTACAGGCTCGACGCCGAGATCTACGGCAGTGAGGAGCTGGACTTCGCGGCGTGGAAGAAGGAATTCCGCCATGCGCTGCGCCCGCGCCTGTTGCCCGAGAGCCGGCGCCCCGGGTTCCTGCGCAGGGCGTCCCACAAGCTGCCCGACCTGAATCCGCGCTCGGTGTGAGAAGCCGCCGGGCCCGGGGCCTTCGGGGACCCCGGAGCCCGGTCGCATCAGCCCTCTTCCAGGCGGAACCCGATCTTGACCGTCACCTGCCAGTGAGCGACCTGGCCGTCGGCGATATGCCCCCGGGTCTCCACCACCTCGAACCAATCCATGTTGCGCAAGGTCTTCGAGGCCCGCGCAAGGGCGTTGCGGACTGCGTCGTCGGTACTCTCGGCGGATGAGCCGACGATCTCGAGCTTCTTGTAGATATGCTCTGACATGGGGTTCCTCCCCTCGGGCAAGGAGTTGGTCATGGGAGGGGTCACTACAAAGGAAGCGCCGGGGGCCGGTCAAGCACGCTGTTACGGGATCCGATGCCCCCCCGGCTCAGTGATTACGGCCGGCGCCGCCTGCGCCGGGAGAGAGAGGAGCCCGGCGGCCCCGCGATCAGGGACAGAGGAGGGATCAGCCGCCCGACGGCGCCCCCGACGAGCGCGAGCCCGTGAGGTCCCAGGCGAAGGTGCAATCGAGCTCCGAGAGGACGGAGATCATTCCGCTCTCGCCTTCCAGCATCAGGGACAGCGGCGTGCGCCCAAACCTGCGGTTTCGCTGCCGGATCCATCGCCCCGCCATCTCCGGATTGCGGGGAAAGCTCGTCCGAAGGGCATCGGCGATGCGCAGGACGTAATTGACGCGCCTGAGCACCTGGTCCTCGTCCGGAAAGGGCGTGTCCTCGCGGAACCGGCGGAAGGCGCGGGCACGCACGTCGTCCGGCATGTCGAGCACGGCGCGCATCTCACCGGTGTCCAACCCCCAGTTGTCCAGGACGTTCATGGTCGCATGGGTCAGCTCCATGCGTGCCTCGGTCTTGCCGTCACTCATAGCTACTCCCCGGGCCCAAGGGCCCTCAATTCTTGGCGGCCCCGATGCAATCCATCCACCCTAACATGTCCACCGCCCCCCATACCCATAACCCCGTCGCGGTAATACAGACCTTGGCCCGAGTGAGCCGGCGCGAAGACGCGGGGAGGCCGAGCTGCACGCGGTCCCGCGCACGATTCGGGCTGAATGCCTCTGAAGGACCGGGTTTTCGGGGCAGGGCGCCGCCGTCCGCGCGCGCTCTAGTGTCCGAACAGCCTGCGCCACCAGCGCCTGCGATTCCCCGGCAGCGCCCGGGCGGCA
>JASFUT010000335.1:0-3824 GCA_050050175.1 Chromatiales bacterium | reverse complement strand
CCACCCACGACCTGGTGGCCAACGACACCTACGTCGCGGTGGCCGTGGGCCGCGACTATCTGGACGCGGCGCCCCAGCGAGGGACCTACAAGGGCGAGAGCGGGGGGGAGGGCCCGCAGGTGCGGGTTCATCTGAGCCAGGCCCAGTGAGTGCGGCGCGGATGGAGGTGCGCAGCGAGAGCGTGCTCGACATGGCGCTGCCCTACCAGGACCGCATTCAGCTCCGGCGCACGGTGTTCTCAGGCGGGCCGGGGCCGAGGGTGGCGGTGGTGGCGGGCATCCACGGCGACGAGCTCGAGGGCCTGTACGTGTGCCACCGCCTGGCCGCCTGGCTGGAGGCGCTCGCGCGCACCCGTCCCGGCGCACTGCTCGGCACCGTGGAGCTCTACCCGGCCCTCAATCCCCTGGGCCTGGTCACCCTGCAGCGCTCGGTGCCGGTGTTCGACACCGACCTGAATCGGGCCTTCCCCGGTCATCCCCACGGCCTGATGCCCCAGCGCATGGCCCATGGGGCGCTGCGCGCCCTGGAGGGCTCGGAGCTGGTGGTGGACATCCACGCCAGCAACATCTTCCTGCGCGAGATACCGCAGGTGCGCATCAATGCGGACTTCGCCGAGGGCCTGCTGCCCCTGGCCCGGCGCATGAATCTGGACCTGATCTGGCTGCACGGCGCGGCCACGGTGCTGGAGGCCACGCTCGCCCACAGCCTGAACGAGCGCGGCACCCCCTGCCTGGTGGTCGAGATGGGGGTGGGGATGCGCGTGACCCCGGCCTACGGGGAGCAGCTGGTCACGGGGCTGTTGAGCCTGTGGCGAGACCTCGGCGTGCTGGACGGCGGGCTCGAGCTTCCCGCGCTCGAGCACCAGCCCATGGTGGCGGACGACGGCAATGTCCACTTCCTCAACGCCGACACCTCGGGGATGTTCGTGCCCTCCAGTGAGCACTGGGTCCGGGTGGCCGAGGGCGACACCCTCGGGTCGATCGTCTCGCCCGAGCGGGGCGAGCTGCTGTCCGTGGTGCGCTCACCGGTGGACGGGGTGCTGTTCACCCTGCGGGAGTACCCGCTGGTCTACGAGGGCTCCCTGATGGCCCGGATCCGGGCGAGCTGAGGGCCCGCCGGCCCCACACGAGGCATGCCGTACGAAGGAGTAGACATGAGCGAGGCCTCATTGCTGTCCATGACCGCTCCCCTGGGGGAGCACTTCGACGTCCCCTACCACGCGGTGGGGCCGGGTGGCGATCCCCCGGCCGTGGCGCTGGTGGCGGGCATTCATGGCAACGAGCTCAACGGGGTGTTCGTCCTCTCGCGCCTGGCCGCGTTCCTCGAGAGTGTGGCCGCTGGCCACCACAGGGAGCGGGCGCTGCGTCGGCGCGTCGTGGTCGTTCCGGCGGTGAACGTGCTCGGAATCAACACCCGAAGCCGGCCCTGGCCCTTCGACCGCACGGACATCAACCGGATGTTTCCCGGCTACGACCTGGGCGAGACCACCCAGCGGATCGCCCAGGCGGTGTTCGACCTCACGCGCCCGGCCGAGTACCGCATCGACCTCCACAGCTCGAACCTCGATCTGGAGGAGCTTCCCCAGGTCCGGCTCTACGACGCCACGGACGCGGAGCGCGAGCATGCGCCCTGGTTCGGGCTGCCCGCGGTGATCGAGCGGCCCGCCAACAAGGTCCTGACCCATACCATCGGTCATGCCTGGCGGCTGCTCGGCGGGGAGAACTACGTCATCCAGGCGGGCCAGGCGGGCTATCTCCAGCACCGCCACTGCGAGGCACTGTTCCGGTCGCTGGTCGCGTTCCTCCACCGGGCGAGGGTGCTCGAAGCGCCCGAGCTGGCCGAGGGCGAGGCCGACACGCACCATTTCGGCATCGGCCAGGGCGTGCCGTTGCTCTCGGAGACCGCCGGGATGTTCGTCTCGACCCTGCGCGTGGGCCGCTGGGTTCTCACCGGAGAGCTCCTGGGGCACATCTACGACAGCTTCACCGGCCGGGTGCTGGAGGACGTCAAGGCCCCGGTCAGCGGCCTGCTCACTGCCGTGCGCCGCCAGCCCCTGCTCTACGAGGGCGACCTGATTGCCCGTATCCACACCCGCCGCCCGCGCCCCGAGAGCGCCGACGCGCACGTGCACACCCAGGGCCAGTAGCCCAGAAAAGCCGAAAAGGGGTCAGCCGAAAAGGGGTCGGTGACAAAACGCAATCATTCTCATTTGTCACCGACCCCTTTTTGGGCCGGCGGTTCCGCCCGGGTCGCGGTCCTGTAAAATCCACCGCCCATTGCGATATGGGCTCTTGCGCCCTATCTGCCTTCTGTTACCCCACCCGGCGCAGCCTGCCATGACCGAGACCGCATCCAGCCTCCAGCGACGCTTCATCGCGATCCGCGAGAACAAGCTGTTCGAGACCTTCGTCATCTTCGTAATCGTCTTCTCGGCCCTGGTGATCGGGGCCAAGACTTATCCCGTCGGCTCGGATTTGTTTCGGGTGCTCAAGGTCCTGGACGCGGCCATCACGGTGTTCTTTCTGCTCGAGATCCTGATCCGGATGGCGGCCGAGCGGGGCCTGAAGGCGTTCTTCACCAAGGGCTGGAACGTCTTCGACTTCGTCATCGTGACCGCGAGCCTGATCCCGGTGGACGAGAGCGAGATGGCGCTGCTGGGGCGCCTGCTGCGCATATTCCGTGTCCTGCGCCTGGTCTCGATCATCCCCGAGCTGCGGGTGCTGCTTAACGCCTTCGTACGCTCCCTGCCCCGCCTGGGCTACGTGGCCCTGCTCATGTTCATCATCTTCTACATCTACGCGGCCATGGGCAGCATCTTCTTCGGCCGCATCAACCCCGAGCTCTGGGGCAATATCTCGGTGGCGATGCTGACCCTCTTTCGGGTGGCTACCTTCGAGGACTGGACGGACGTGATGTACGAGACCATGGACGTCTACCCGATCAGCTGGCTGTTCTACCTCACCTTCATCTTCGTGGTGGCCTTCGTGTTCCTGAACATGATGATCGGGATCGTCGTGCAGACCCTGCAGCGCGAGCACGAGGAGATGGAGCTCTCCCAGGGGGAGGGGGAGGCGAGCGAGGTGCACTGGATCCGCGAGCACACCGAGGCGATGGAGGCGCGGCTGGCGCGGATCGAGGGGATGCTCGAGACGGCGGCAGCCAGTAGACGCAGGTGAATACGGAGCGGCTGTCAGACGCGAACGGTTCGTGCCCGGAGACGAGTCGACGGCGAAACGGTGGACGGAGGCGGGCTTCGCCTCCCATGCAGCGCCTCCCGGTGGCGAGCGCTCGGCATCGGCTGCATAGTCTGCGGTGGCACGCGACGTGCCTGCGTCATCTTCCAGGCGGCGGGTGGCGGAGGCCTCTCTGAGATCGGCGCCGCATTGCTGCGCGGGTCGCGCCTCATGCATGGATGCCTTAGCGGCACCGCCAGGCTTGGGCATGCGGTCCGGATCGGCGAGGATGCGCGTACGGACCTCGAGCCGGGCACGGTCGTCCCGCAATGCGGAGCTTTTCACCCGCAGGCGGTTGTCTTGCCCCGGGGCCGCCCCGTAGAGTGCTGCCGCAAAGCCGAAGCCGGGACCGGGGGCATGGGCTTGCCGGAATCCCCGGGACGTGGTCACGCCAATTGAACCAGAGAGGAACCAAGCCATGCGCACGACTATCACACCGAATCGGGCACCCGGGTCCCCCGCTCCGGGCACGTGGATGCCGACTCTCGCCGCCGGGCTGGTCGCGGCCTCGATGCTGGCAGCCCCGACCGCGTCGTCGGCGGCGGAAGCCGATGTCCGGCCGCTGATCCTGGCCCAGTCCATGGGCGGATC
>JASFUT010000334.1:0-3826 GCA_050050175.1 Chromatiales bacterium | reverse complement strand
CGGGTAAGCCTTGACCGAATGCCTTTTCGGCCAGAGGGCTGACCTCCGCGCCCGGACGCGCCGGTCCGTGGGAGCCGTCCTTCAGGCCGGCTGGCCTACCCGCCGCGCGAGGTGCGCCGGAGTGCTCCGCCCCCCGGCTCAGCTGTGCAGGTGGCGTCCCTGATCGGCGCCGAGCCGGGCGTCGATGCGGTGCAGCCGCGACCAAGCCTCGGGCAGCGACCGGCCCTCGGGATCCACCTGGCTCAGCCGGTCGCGGCCGCGGCGGGCGATCTCCCGAAGGTGCGTCTCGTCGAAGATGTCCAGCGCCGCCTCCAGCTCCTCGTCCGCGGCACTCAGCAGCGTCGGCACCAGATCCTCCTCACGGATCGGCGAGTCGGGAGCGAGGAGGTCGGCCACCAGGGAGTGCTCCAGCAGGGCGAAGTGCATGGCCCGCGCCTGCTCCTCCTGGGACAGCTCCTCCTCCGCCCGGGGGTCGCCGGCGGCCCCCTTCCACACGGCCTGCATGATCACCTCGATCAGCCGGCGGATGGCCGCCTTGTTGCGCGCCTGGTCGTCGGCCAGGCCGCAGGCGGTCTCGTAGGCCTTGTCCAGGCGCTCCTTGAGTCCGAGCACCTGGTCGCTCTCCGCGTTGGGGGGCAGGTTCCCCGCCTCGCCGATGAGGCGCTTCAGATCGTCGATGAAGGCGAGCAGCGCTTCGTGGTCCAGGCGCTGGACCTCGAGCAGCCCGTCGGGGTCGAGCGCCTCGGGCGCGTCCGGGAACAGGGGGTTGGCGATGCGGCGCCGGAGGTGGCGCTCATGGGCGCCGGGCATTTCGCTGTAGGGGACGCGCATGTCGGTTGCGGTCGCGTGCTCGTCGGCGAGGTCCGACTCAGGACGAGCAGCTTACCACGACCGGCTCGGTCCCGGCCGGCGGCGCCGCGGCGTAGCCCGCGTGCTCCGGGTGGTCGTCGAAGGGGCGGCGCAGGACGCTCAGCAGCCGGTCGATCTCGGTAAAGTCGCCCCGATGCGCGCGGTCGATGGCCCGTTGGGCCAGGTGGTTGCGCAGGACGTACCGGGGATTGGTCCGGTCCATCCGCTCGCGGCGGCCGGCGTCGTCGCCCGTCTCGGCGAGCAGGCGCTCGCGGTAGTCCCCGGCCCAGCGGCGGAACGCCTCGGGCTCGGCGAAAAGCCCCTCGAGCTCGGGCGGCAGAGCCGGGCCGTTCGCGCGCAGTCGGGACAGCGCCCGGAACAGGGTGGTGTAGTCCACCGCACCTTCCCGCATGGTCTCCAGGAGCCCGCGGATCAGGTCGCGGTCCTCCGCCCTCGTCTCGCGCAGGCCGAGCTTCGCGCGCATGCCGTCCGCCCAGGCGCGGGAGAATGCCGGGTCGTAGCCGTCCAGGGCGGAGCGCGCGCGCTCGGCGCCCGCCTCGCCGTCGTCGGGCGCCAGCAGGGGGAGCAGCGCCTGGGCGAAGCAGCTGAGGTTCCACAGCCCGATCTGCGGCTGGCGGTCGAAGGCGTAGCGCCCGAGGACGTCGGAGTGGTTGCACACGAAGCCCGGGTCGTAGGCCTCCATGAAGCCGAAGGGCCCGTAGTCCAGGGTCAGGCCGAGCACCGACATGTTGTCGGTGTTCATCACGCCGTGGGCGAATCCGACGAGCTGCCATCCGGCGATGAGCCGGGCGGTGCGCGCGACCACCTCCTGGAGCAGGGCCAGATAGGGCTCGGGCGCGTCCCGCAGCTCGGGGTAGTGGTGGTCGATGACGTAATCCGCCAGCTCGCGCAGCGCGTGGAAGCCGCGGCGGTAGAAGAAGACCTCGAAGCTGCCGAAGCGCAGGTGGCTCGGTGCCATGCGCACCAGCGCGGCGCCGGGCTCGATCCGCTCCCGGCGGACCGGCTCCTCGCTGCCGATCAGACACAGCGCCCGGGTGGTGGGGATGCCCAGGGCGTGCATGGCCTCGCTGCACAGATACTCACGGATGGTCGAGCGGAGCACGGCGCGCCCGTCCCCCGTGCGGGAGAAAGGGGTTCGCCCGGAGCCCTTGATCTGCAGATCCCAGCGCTCCCCGCGGCCGTTGCGCACCTCGCCCAGCAGGATGGCGCGCCCGTCGCCGAGCTCGTGGACATAGTGACCGAACTGGTGGCCGGCGTAGAGCGCCGCCACCGGCTCCGCCCCCGGCAGGGGGAGCGCGCCGCACAGCATCTCGCTGAGGTCCTCACGCAGCGCCTCCTCCGGGTCCAGGCCGATGAGCCCCGCGGCCTGGGCGTTGAAGTGGACCAGGAAGGGTCGGCGCAGGGGCGTGGGGGCGGTGCGGGCGTGGAACGTCTCGGGCAGCCGGGCGTAGCTGTTGTCGAAAGGAAGGCGGTCGAGGGTGCAGGTCATCGCAGATAGATTGCGGCGCGACGGGCGCCCTTCAACCCGTGCTCGGGCAGGTTTCCGGGAGGGGCGGCGCCGTTCCGCCGCGCTCCCCCCGGCACCCCCGGCCGCGGCGCCCGCGCTCCGGACAGGTCCCGTGGTACCATTTCGGTGACCCCTCGTGGCCTCTTCGCTCGCCCATGACCGCCCGTACCCTGGAGTTTCACCGCAAGCGCAGCTACGCCCGGGTCCGAAAGGACCGGGTGGTGCGCCTCAAGCTCGCAGTGCTCGACCGGGACACCGGCGAGGCGCTCGATTTTCGCGACGACCTCTACTACCTGCACGGCGGTTACGGCAGCGCCCTGCCCCGGGTGGAGGAGGCACTGGAGGGCCTGGCGGTGGACACGGCCTGCGAGCTGGCGCTCGCGCCCGAGGACGCCTACGGCCATCGGGACCCCGACCTGGTGATCGAGGTCCCCGCCGGCGAGATCCCGGAGGCCGCGCGCCGGGTGGGCGCCCGGCTCGATGGCGAGGGGCCGGACGGCTCGGTGGTCGCCTTTCGGGTCGTCGCCGCATCCGGGGACCGCATCAGGGTGGACGGCAACCACCCCCTGGCAGGCCGCAACCTCTCCATGAAGATCGAGGTGCTGGACGTGCGTGAGGCCACCGCCGAGGAGATCGAGGCGGGCTACGCCTTTCCGGATCCGGCAGAGCCCCGGCCGGGTGCCGGATGAGCGCTCCCGGCCCGGGCGTCGTGCGGGCACTGCTGGTGCTGGCCTTTGTGC
Source organism: Chromatiales bacterium (assembly GCA_050050175.1). Classification (GTDB taxonomy): domain Bacteria; phylum Pseudomonadota; class Gammaproteobacteria; order Chromatiales; family Chromatiaceae; genus CAVQCX01. The sequence goes on along the minus strand of JASFUT010000334.1, from coordinate 709 downwards.
TGGGTCTCGCCCCTGCCGCGACCGCCGGCAGCCTGGACCTGGAGATCGCCGGCCACGAGGTGCCGGTGGAGGTGTTTCCGGCCGAGGGCGACCGGCTGGTGCTCTGGCTGCCCTCCGAGCAGGGGATCCCGCCCCGGGCCGGCCCCCTGGCCGAGCGCCTGGCGGAGCGCGGCGCGGAGGTCTGGATGGCGGACCTGCACGCCGGCTTCTTCCTGCCACCCGGACCCTACAGCCTGCTCGGGGTGCCCGAGGGGACCGTGCCCGCCCTCATCCGCGAAGCCCTCGAGCGCACCGACAAGAAGGTCTACCTGATGGCCTCCGGGCGCACCGTGCCCCTCGCCCTTGAAGGCGTCCGGCGCTGGCAGGTCGAGGACGCCGGGGACGGGCGGCTGCGCGGCGCCCTGCTCTTCCATCCCAAGCTCTACCGGCGCACACCGCAGGGGGGCGAGGAGGGTGAGCTGCTCCCCGTCGCCCGGGCAACCAACGTCCCCGTCTACCTGATCCAGCCTACCCTGTCGGCCGCCTCCTGGCGGGCGGACCGGATCGTGCAGGCCCTGGAGTCCGGGGGCAGCCCGGTGTTCCTGCACCGGGTGGCCGGGGTTTCGGACGGATTCCACGTGCGCCCCGACGCCACCGACGCCGAGCTCGAGGCAAGCCGCCGCCTGCCGCAGATGCTAGAGCGCGCCCTGGAGCTCCTGGACGAGTACGG
>JASFUT010000333.1:0-3831 GCA_050050175.1 Chromatiales bacterium | reverse complement strand
CGACGTGGTGGGGTCGACGACGGCCCTCATCAAGGCGGTGCACGACATGCCCAACAAGGAGTTCATCGTCGCCACGGACGAGGGCATCTTCTGGAAGATGCACCAGCTATCGCCGGGCAAGAACCTGATCGCCGCCCCGACGGCCGGCGAGGGCGCCACCTGCGAGTCCTGCGCCCACTGCCCCTGGATGGCGATGAACGCGCTGCAGAACCTGGCCGAGGTCCTGGAGACCGGCCGCAACGAGATCCGCATCGAGCCGGAGATCCGCGAGCGCGCCGTCATCCCGATCCAGCGGATGCTCGACTTCGCCCGGGAGCACGGCATCGGCCGGGTGAAGGGCAACGCCTGAGGCCCTTCTCCGGCGGGTGCCGACAACCCGCGCGTGGCAGCGGCTCGCAGCCGCGTATCGCCACCGGATCGGCGGTTCGCGCCCAACGAGCGCTCCTACGCGATGCGTGCCGGCGCAGGCGCCGCGCCTGCCCGGCCGCGAACAGCTTCCGGCGACCGTTTGCGCCGCCTCAAAGGCGCCTCCCACGCGAGCCGGCGCCCCTCCGCCGTCTACCGTCTACCGTCTACCACCGGCCGACCCTGGTTCCCGACCCCAGTCTCGCCCTGGCATCCATTTTGCGATCCGAAGATACCGATCTGCTACGGAGACCAGATGCAATGAATGCGGACACCCACCCGTCCGGTCAGGGGCACCCATCGGGATCTTCCGGAAACGCCCACGCCGGCCACGGCGCATCCGGCCACCAGGACCACGGCGCGCACGACCACGCGGCCATGATCGCGGACTTCCGGCAGCGGTTCTGGGTGTCGCTCGCCCTCACCCTGCCCATTCTGCTGCTCTCCCCGCTGATCCAGTCCTTCCTCGGCCTGGAGCGCGCGCTCGCATTTCCCGGAGACCGCCATGTGCAGCTGGGGCTGGCCACGATCGTCTACTTCTACGGCGGCTGGCCCTTCCTGACCGGACTGGCCTCGGAGCTTCGCCAGCGGGCGCCGGGGATGATGACCCTGATCGCGCTGGCCGTCACCGTGGCCTATGTCTATTCCGCCGCGGTGGTGCTCGGACTCGCGGGCAAGGTCTTCTTCTGGGAGCTCGCCACTCTGATCGACGTGATGCTGGTCGGCCACTGGATCGAGATGCGATCGGTAATGGGCGCCTCGGGGGCCCTGGAGAGCCTGGTGGAGATGATGCCCAGCCGGGCCCAGCGGCTGCGCGAGGACGGCTCCACCGAGGAGGTCCCGGTCAGTGAGCTCCGCCCGGGCGACCGGGTGCGCGTGCGCCCCGGCGAGAAGGTGCCGATCGACGGCGCCATCGTCGAGGGCCGGACCAGCCTCAACGAGTCCCTGCTCACGGGGGAATCCGTTCCGGTCGAGAAAGGCGAGGGCGACGAGGCCATCGGCGGATCGATCAACGGCGAGGGATCGATCACGATCGAGATCGCCAAGACCGGCCAGGAGACCTACCTCGCGCAGGTGATCGAGACGGTCCGCCGGGCGCAGGCCTCGCGCTCGCGCGCCCAGGATCTCGCCAACCGCGCCGCGAGCTGGCTCACCTACATCGCCCTCGGCGCCGGCATCCTCACCATTGCGGCCTGGCTCGCCGCCGGGCGCGACTTCGACTTCGCCCTCGAGCGCATGGTCACGGTGATGGTGATCACCTGTCCGCACGCCCTGGGCCTGGCGGTGCCCCTGGTGGTGGCGGTGAGCACCAGCCTCGCGGCCGGTCGGGGACTGCTGATCCGCGACCGCTCGGGCTTCGAGCGGGCGCGCTCCCTGGATGCGATCGTGTTCGACAAGACCGGCACCCTCACCGAGGGCCGGTTCGGCGTGCGGGACGTCAGGCCGCTCGGCGAAGCCGACGCCGCCGAGGTGCTGCGGCTGGCGGCGGGGCTCGAGGCCCGCTCCGAGCATCCCATCGCCCGGGGGATCGTCGCCGAGGCACGGGACCGCGGCCTGGACGTCCCGGAGGCCGGGGCATTCGAGAACCTGTCGGGCCGGGGCGCCCGGGCCCGGGTGGACGGCCGGGCGGTGCGGGTCGTCAGTCCGGGCTATCTGCAGGAGCAGGCGATCGACGTGGACGAGGACGCGGTCGCCTCCCTCCGTCGCGGCGGCGACACGCTGGTCTTCGTGCTGTCCGAAGAGCAGGTCATCGGAGCCATTGCGCTGGCCGACGTCATCCGGCCCGAATCCCGGGCCGCCGTCAGGCAGCTCAGGGCAATGGGCGTGCGCTGCATGATGCTGACGGGCGACGCCGAGGCGGTCGCCGCGTCCGTCGCCGGGGAGCTGGAGCTGGACGACTACTTCGCGGAGGTTCTGCCCAACGAAAAGGCGGCCCGGATCCGGGCGGTGAAGGAGCGGGGACTGACGGTGGCGATGGTCGGCGACGGCGTCAACGACGCGCCGGCACTGGTGGAAGCGGACCTGGGGATCGCCATCGGAGCGGGCACGGACGTGGCCGTGGAGTCCGCCGACATCGTCCTGGTGCGCTCGGACCCCCGCAACGTCGTGGACGTCATGGAGCTCTCCCGGGCGACCTACGGCAAGATGATCCAGAACCTGCTCTGGGCCACGGGCTACAACGCCCTGGCGATTCCCCTCGCGGCCGGCGTCGCCTACGGCGTCGGGCTGGTGCTCAGTCCCGCCGTCGGCGCCGCCCTGATGTCGGTCTCCACCGTCATCGTCGCGATCAACGCCAAGCTGCTCCAGCGCTTCGAGCCGGAGCGCGGCACCAGCTAGTGCTCGGTCCCATACAAATCGTTCGTTTCAGCGTGCCTGGGCGGGTCTGCACCTAGGCGCACGAGTGAAGCACTAGCCATCGCTAATGCGAGCGAGTGCAACAACGGTGCGGACCCGCCCAGGCTCGTCCTACGCAAGCCCCTCGCATGGGCCAATGCTGCGTTGCGCCCCTTGGCAATGGGATCCACCATTCCCTGCGGGACGCGCCTTGCCTTGGCCCATGGGAGGGGCTCTGAAGCAAACGATTTGTATGGGACCGAGCACTAGGGCGCACTACCTGCGCAAGTCCTCCTTGCGGCGCAGGTATTCCTCCCGATCGATCCGCCCGCGGGCGTACTCCTCGTCGAGCAGATCGAGCGCGTTCTTCCCGCTCCCATCTCCTCCGCGGCCCTCATTCCGACCCCGGAACGCGCCGAGCGCCCAGACCAGAAGCACCACGGGGACGATCCACACGAGGATCATCCAGAAGCCGCCGAAGCCGTGACCGAATCCGTCGCCCATATCGCCACCTCGCTGCCTGTCCGCCGCCGGGGCCGTGGCTGCAGGGCCCCGGCGGACGCGGTGCTCAATCCGTACCGAGCAGGAGCTCGCGCAGCATGGCCTCCATCAGGACCTGCCGCTTCTCGATCCGGTCGAGGCGCGCCATCAGCTCGCGGAAGTGCCTGCCTTGCTTGCCCTGGTGGTCCATGCCACCGCCGCCGTGCTTCATGCCGTGTCCCATCATCCCGGGGCTCTGCTCGCCCATCATTCCGCCGCCCATCTTGCCCGCGCGGTGACCGGACCCGCCCTTGCCGCACCCCTGCTTGCCGGACTTGCCGTGCATCATCCCCATCCCGCCGCCGTGGCGCATCATCCCACTGCCACCCACGTCGGCCCCCGTCGCGTCGTCCCGGCCGTCGCCCGCGGCCGCGCCTGCCGAGGTACCGCCGGTTGGCTGGTCATCCGTCATCGCGCCCTGGTCAGATCCGCCCATGGACTGGGCCAGGATCAGCGGCCGGACATCGGCTTCCGCCGCCGACGACGCGGTCGGGGCTGCCAGCATCGAGGCCGCGACCAGCCCGGCGGCGAGAGTCGGCATCCACGTGCCCG
>JASFUT010000332.1:0-3831 GCA_050050175.1 Chromatiales bacterium | reverse complement strand
CCGCCCCCTGGCCGCGCTGCGCCTTCAGGAGATGATCCGCGAGGTAGCTGGTCAGCCCCTCGGACCAGTTGCCCGAGGCGAAATCCACGTAGACGCCGTTTCCCCACCAGTTGTGCAGGATCTCATGCGGGTAGGACGTGTAGGGGATGAACGGCAGGCGGATCACCTGCGGCCCCAGCAGGGTGAACGAGGGCATGCCGTAGCCGGTCTCCCAGAAGTTCTCCACCAGGGCGAACTTGCCGTACGGGTAGGGGCCGATGAGCTCCTCGTACATCCGCAGATAGCGCCCCGTGAGTTCGAGATAACGTTCGGCCAATGCCTCGTCGGGCTCGCGCAGGAACACCAGGGCATCTGCCTGGGCTCCGGGACGCTCGTACTCCGTGAAACGGGCCGCCACCAGGTAGATCTCCTCCTGGGGTCTGGCCTCCCGCCAGATCTCGGCGACCCGGCCGTTCGCGCTGGCACCCCGGGTGCGGTAGCCCTGGCTCACCGAGCGCCAGGCCGCCGGCAGACTGACCGCCAGCTCGAAGCTCAGGTAGGGCGCGCCCACGATCCGCGGATACCAGTGGCTCGCACCGCCCAGGAACACCCCATCGGCGCCGATGAGGCCCGGGGAGGCGGCGAAGCTGCGGGCGTACTCCTCACCGTGCTGGCCCACCGGGTGATGGATCTCGCCGCCGTAGCGGAGGCTGAAATGGCGCGCCCCCGGCTCCAGGTCCACCCGGTAGGTCTCCAGGGGGGGGGTGGTCCCGTCGCCCGCCGGGGAGCCCAGCAGGGTCAGCTTCGCCCCGTCGCCGGCCACGCGAGGGCTCAGGCCGGCGTGCAGCCGGAAGATCAGCGTGTCGGCTGCGCCTTCGGGCAGGCTGATGCTGTCGTGCACCGCCAGGCGGTGGGCATCCGGATCGATGCTGACCTGAATCGCATGGTGGACGGCGCTCGCTGCCGAGGGCGTGGCGAGAGTCAGCAGGAGAAGGGCCGCGAGCCAGGGTAGGGCAGGGCTGGTGCGCATGGAACCGGGGGCCGCTTGCGGGGACTGTGCGAGTCTGGACCGCGCCGCGGTCCGATTCAAGACCGCTGGCTGCGGGCTGAGTGTGGAATTCGGGATCGGGCAGCGCCGCGACCGGTCTTGTGCCCGCCCGGCTGGTCTATCCAGGCCTCGCCTTCCGCACTGTGCGGAGCCTCGACCGGGGCGGTCCCCGGTCCATGCCCCGGACTCCGCTTCGCTACGGCCAGGCCAGGCCAGGTTCGCGCAGCGGCGCGGCTCTTGGCAACAGGAGCCCGGTTCATATCCACCACGTCGTTCCGGCGATCGCCGGGGCCGACGGCAACGCCCTCCGGCCTGGCCCCGCGCACGCGTCTGCGCCTTCCCGACGCAGCCCGCCGCCGCCCGCTGGCCCGATTCCTGTATGCAGATGAGACAGGTCTCAATGCAGGACACGCGCATCCTGCAAAACACTGACTACGGAGGGATGCATCATGCAAGACACCAACACGCCCCTCGCCCTGCTCGCGGCCGCGATGGCGGTCCCCTTGGCCCTGGTCGCCGCTCAGCCGGCAGCAGCGGCGGACGGCGCCGGGCCGTCGCTGCACGAGCTGAATGCGCCCATGGCCAATGTCCGCGCCGCCCGATTCCATCTTCTGGACCTCAACGGCGACGGCTACCTGTCCCGTGACGAGATCCCCGCGGGAGACGCGGTCCTGCGCAGTCAGTTCCCGTCCCTGGACCGGAATCACGACGGGCGCCTGGACCTGGCCGAGTACGTGGGTCCCGGCCGCTGATCACCCGGGGATCGGAGGGAGGGCCCTCCATCGGCCCCATCCGGCGGCCGTGCGCCGGTGCCCAGGGTGCCTGATCCGTAGACGACGAGGCCCTTGCACAATCCCGCGAGACCCTGGGGTCCGCCCCCGTGCAGGGCGGGGGCGAGTCCAGATCAGGCCGCAGCCCGGGGCAGGGGAGCCAGGGCTGCGGGGCGGGACCGGGCCACCGGGGCCCCCGGAAGGGCCTCCGGTTCGGTGGGCGCAGACAAAACGGACTTGATGGAATAACCTTTCGCTTCCATCGGCCGCCGATATCTCGCCATCGATGACAGCCGAAAACGCCGCGACCGCCTGGCTCGTCTGCCATCCCTTCACCCCGGTCGGCGTCCCCGCCCGGATTCGGGCGGCGGCGGCCTTCCGCGCCGACGGGCTGTCAGTCTCCTTCGCGCTGCTCGCCGACTCCACGCTTTTCAGGATCGCGGGGCGCGGCCCGGCTCGGCGCAGGCACGGGCTTTGGCGGACGACCTGCTTCGAGGCCTTCGTCCAGGGGGAGGACCGCCCTGCCTATCGGGAGGTGAACCTTGCGCCGTCCGGCGACTGGGCCGCATACCGCTTCGAGCGCTACCGCACGGGCGGGGAGGATCTGGTGATGCCCGCTCCGGCGGTCCGGTGCGGCTCCCCGCGCAGCGGACCGGTCCTCGACGCCCTCCTCCCTGTCGGCAGCCTGCCCCCGGGCGATCGGCTCGACCTGGGCCTGGCCGTTGTGCTGGAGCGCGTCGACGGGCACCTCTCCTACTGGGCGGTGCGGCATCCTCCGGGCGCGCCCGATTTCCATCGCCCGGAAGGGCTCGCCCTGCGGCTCCGCGCCCCCGGCGCGTCCGCCGGCCGCAGGGTCTCCGGGACCGCCATACGATGAGGCTCGGCGTCGAGCGCCTGCTGGACGACGCGGCGCTGCGGGCGCGGTTGGGGGGACGACGGGTCGCCCTGCTCGCGCACCCGGCGTCGGTCACGGCGGATCTGACGCACTCACTCGATGCCCTGGCCGCCCTGCCGGGGCTTCAGCTCACCGCGGTCTTCGGCCCGCAGCACGGCCTGCGCGGGGACAAGCAGGACAACATGGTCGAGTCGCCCGACTATCGCGATCCGACCCACGACCTTCCGGTCTTCAGCCTCTACGGCGAGGTGCGCCGGCCGACGGCTGAAATGGCGGACAGCTTCGACGTTCTGCTGGTCGATCTGCAGGACCTGGGCTGTCGGATCTACACCTTCGCCACCACCCTGCGCTACGTGCTCGAGGCGGCGGCCACGCGCGGCAAGGCCGTCTGGGTGCTGGACCGGCCCAATCCGGCAGGGCGCCCGGTCGAGGGCCTGCTCCTGCGTCCCGGGTGGGAGAGCTTCGTCGGCGCGGGGCCTATGCCTATGCGCCACGGCCTTACCCTCGGTGAGCTCGCCCGCTGGCTGGCGTGGCATATCCGGCTGGACCTGGAGCTGGAGGTGGTCGCCATGGAGGGCTGGGAGCCCGGGTCCGGCCCGGGCTACGGTTGGCCCCTCGGGGAGCGCAGCTGGGTGAACCCGAGCCCCAATGCGCCCGGTCCGTGGATGGCGCGCTGCTATGCCGGGACCGTCATGCTCGAGGGCACGACGCTGTCCGAGGGCCGGGGCACCACCCGGCCGCTGGAGCTTTTCGGCGCCCCGGACCTGGAGCCCCGCCGGCTGTTGGCCGAGATGGAGCGGCTCGGGGCCGGTTGGCTTCGGGGCTGCCGGCTGCGCGAGTGCTGGTTCGAGCCGACGTTCCACAAGCATGCGGGGCGGCTCTGCGCAGGGGTACAGATCCACGTGGACGACCCGGCCTACGGGCACGAGACATTCCGCCCCTGGCGTCTGGCGGCCCTGGCCTTCAAGGCGCTGCGCACCCTCCGGCCGGACTACGAGCTGTGGCGTGACTTCCCCTACGAGTACGAGCACGAGCGGCTCGCCATCGACCTGATCAACGGCAGCCCCCTGCTCCGCGAGTGGGTGGACGATGCGGCCGCCGGCCCGGCCGACCTCGACGCCCTCGCCGTCGCCGACGAG
>JASFUT010000331.1:0-3875 GCA_050050175.1 Chromatiales bacterium | reverse complement strand
TGAGCTTGGACATGATGACCTCCTTGCAACCGCATTTCCCTGGTTTGGAGTCCCCGCACCGCCGGACGGCACGCCCGGGGCGCGGGCACCCGGGACGGCCGGCCACGGCCGTACGCCGCGTCGGCGGCGCCGTTAAGGCATGAGAATCGCCGGGAGGCGACTTCTCCTTCCGCGGACAGCCGATCCCAATAAAAGCATCGCTCCGCCGCGCGCCATCGGTCCATGAGAACCATCATGGCATCCGGTCTGCGGCATGAAATCGCGGCCCCAGGACGCATAAGGGTAAGGGTCGGGGTGCCTATCCGGCCGGAGGCGGCGAGACAAGCGTCCAGGCAGCCGGGCCAACGGCAAACCGGCGACAGACCCGAGGGGCACTTACTTAAGAGGCAAGTAACTGAATCTGCCTAAAAAGGCTGACCCAGGCGATAAGTTGCGGAAGATAGGGTCTCGCTTCTTGCTTCCAGCTTTTTAGCAGACAGGGTCACCCATTACCTGCGATGCCTCGAGCAGCGCTCCAAAATCAAAATAAGCAACAAACAAGACCCCTACCTCTTACTCTGTCCTGCAGGGGGATCAACGCGCCCCTTGCGGGGAGACGGCCGGAACCTGGCCGTGGAACCTCGGGGCGTCGATCCGGGATGTTCACCCCACGCCGGCCGGAGCATGCGCGCCGCTGCGGATGGCCCTGCGCAGCAGGCGCCTCGCCGCGGACCGTTATCAGCCCGGGCTGCTTTTCCAGCGATTCGTCCGCGTCGTCCGTACACGGCCATTCCTTTCGCAGCGGGCAGCTATAAGGCGAGCGGATCGGGCGCTGCCTTGGGGTCTATCGTCGGCTTGGGTGAGGAACCTGAGCCGATACCGCCTTTGTGGATTTCTAGAAGATCTCGGCCAGAACCGCAAATCGCGGGATGCCTGAACAGACGCCGCCGCGGGGGCGTTGCGGTTCGCCACGCCCGCGGAGCCCGGGTCGGCTCCCGGATTCCGCGTCGCTGCATCCGGGCTACGGGTGCCGGCGCGGGGCAGCGCTAGCCCGGGCAACCCGATAGCCTCCGTATTCGGTGCCATTGTCCACCGGCACCCGGGCCGCTAAGGTTCCAGATGTAGCCATTCGAGCCGAGTGACCCAGGCCCCTCCCCGATCCATGCCCAACTTCCAGGACTACGCCCAGAAGAGCACGAAGAAGGTGCTCGGCGTGCTGGAGCTGGCCGTCTCGGAGATGGCCAGCATCCGGCAGAACACGCTGACGCCGGACTTCATCCTTCTGGCGCTGCTGTCCCAGCCGGACTCGGAGGCGGTCAAGATCCTGGAGCGGCTGCTGCCCGACTCGCCCGAGGCGGTCTCGCGGATGCTCGACGCGATCCGCGCCGGCCATCCTGCGGCGTCCGCCCCCGTCCAGACCATGCAGGTGGTGGCCTCCCAGGAGCTGGTCGAGGTCTTCCAGGCCGCCTGGGAGGAGGCCCAGCGGCTCGGCGACCAGCTCATCTCCACCGGAACGCTCCTGATCGCCCTGTTCGATCCCCGCTCGGGGCGCCCCGCGGAGCTGCTGCGGGATGCGGGCATCACCCGGGAGCAGGCGCGCGAGGCCCTGCGCGAGCTGCGCGGCGGGCGCACGGTCGCCGACGCCGACGCCGAGACCGAGGCCGACGTGCTGGGGCGCTACACCCGCGACCTCTCGGAGATGGCCCGCCAGGGCGAGCTGGACCCGGTGATCGGCCGGGAGGAGGAGATCGCCCAGCTGATCCAGACGCTCTCGCGGCGCAAGAAGAACAACCCGGTGCTGGTCGGCGAGGCGGGTGTGGGCAAGACGGTGATCGTGGAGGGTCTGGCCCAGCGCATCGCCGCCGCCGACGTCCCCGACACCCTGCTGGACAAGCGGGTGCTGTCGCTCGACATGTCCGAGATCGTCGCCGGGGCCAAGATGCGCGGCGAGTTCGAGGAGCGCCTCAAGGCGGTGCGGGACGCGGTGATCAAGGCCAAGGGCCAGGTGATCCTGTTCATCGACGAGCTGCACACGGTGGTGGGGGCCGGCGCGGGCGCGGGCGGCATGGACGCGCCGAGCATGCTCAAGACCGCCCTGGCCCAGGGCTCGCTGCAGGTCATCGGCGCCGACACCCTGGACGAGTACCACCGCTTCGTGGAGAGCGACAAGGCCCTGGAGCGGCGCTTCCACCCCATCCTGGTGCGCGAGCCCTCGGTGGAGGAGACGCTACGCATCCTGGAGGGCATCGCGCCACGCTACGAGCGCCACCACCAGGTGAGCTACCGCCCCAAGGCCCTGGAGGCGGCGGCCCAGCTCGCCGAGCGCTACATCGCCGACCGCCACCTCCCGGACAAGGCGGTGGACCTGATCGACGAGGCGGGCGCGCGCAAGCACATCCGCCTCATCTCCATCCCCCGGGACGTGAAGACCCTGGAGCGCGAGCATCAGCGCCTGAAGCGCGAGAAGGCCGACGCCTTCGACGCCCAGGACTTCGAGCGGGCGGCGAGCCTTCAGATGGCAATCCTGGAGGCGGAGGAGCGCCTGCAGGCCGCCCGCCGGCGCTGGGACCAGGAGCGCGAGCGCGAGGACAGCGCGGTGGACCCGGAGGACATCGCGGAGGTGGTGGCGCGCTGGACCGGCATCCCCGTCTCGCGCATGGTCGAGAGCGAGGCGGAGAAGCTGGCGCGCATGGAGGAGAGCCTGCACCGGCGCATCGTCGGTCAGGACGAGGCGGTCCGCGCCGTGGCCGACGCCATCCGCCGCAACCGGGCGGGCATCACCGCCTCCAGGCGCCCCATCGGGTCCTTCCTGTTCCTCGGGCCCACGGGCGTGGGCAAGACCGAGCTGGCCAAGGCGCTGGCGGAGCTGCTGCTGAACGACGAGTCGCGCATCGTGCGCCTGGACATGTCCGAGTACATGGAGCGCCACGAGGTCTCCAAGATGATCGGCGCCCCGCCCGGATACATCGGCTACGGCGAGGGCGGCCAGCTCACCGAGAAGGTCCGCCACAACCCCTACACGGTGGTCCTGCTCGACGAGATGGAGAAGGCGCATCCCGACGTGTTCAACATGCTGCTGCAGATCCTGGAGGACGGGCAGCTCACCGACGCCCAGGGCCGGCGCGTGTCCTTCCGCAACACCATCCTGATCGGCACCTCCAACCTGGGCACCGAGGCCCTGTCGCCGGACAAACGGCCCATCGGCTTCATCCAGTCCGCCACCCCGGGCTACGAGGAGGCCAAGGGCCTGGTAATGCACGAGGTGAAACGGTTCTTCAAGCCGGAGTTCCTCAACCGCCTGGACGACGTGATCGTCTTCCACTACCTGGAGCCCGAGGATGTGCGCCGCATCGCCGCGATGTTCGTCGACGAGCTCGCCCGGCGTCTCGCACAGCGCGACGTGCACCTGGACGTGGACCCGGCGGTGATCGAGAAGCTGGCCGAGGACGGATTCGATCCGGTGTACGGCGCCCGCCCGCTGCGCCGCGAGGTGGAGCGCCAGGTGGAGAACCCGCTGGCCATGAAGATCGTCAAGGGGGAGTGCCCCGAGGGCTGCCGGGTGCGGATCGGCGTGGCCGAGGGGGAGGTGGTGTTCGAGGTGGAGGGCGCGGCGGCCTGAACGCGACCCGACAGGGTTCCGTGGCCGCCCCCCTTGTGGGAGGCGCCCTTCAGGCGGCGACGACAGGTCTACCGAAGGCTTCGCGGCTGGCAGCCGCTCCCACGGCGGGCTTCGGCCATCGTAGGAGCGCTCGTTGAGCGCGAAGGTTGCGGCGGGGCCGTGTTCGCCAAGGGGGCTCGCCTCCCACAGGGCCAGCGGCTCCAGGGTGGTGCGTAGGAGGCCAGCCTCTGGCCGAATGGGCGGCCGGGAGGACCCTATTCGCGGCTGGCAGCCGCTC
>JASFUT010000330.1:0-3881 GCA_050050175.1 Chromatiales bacterium | reverse complement strand
CCAGCAGGGCCGCATCCGGCACCAGGCGGTCGACGTCCTCGTCCACGTCTGCCTCCAGCGGCCTGAGGCTGCGCCCCGAGCCGCTCAGCCGCTCGATGGCCGCGATCAGCGAGCCCTCCTCCTCCAGAACCTTCGAGGCCTCGGACTCCGTGCTGCCCAGATGCTCGGCCACCAACCTTGTGAGCACTCCCGAGACGAACCGCCGACCGGCCGCGTCCGCCGCCTCGAAGGCAAGATCACACTCGGTGTCCAGACCCATGGACCGGTTGCTGAGGTTGGCCGAGCCGAAGCGCAGCAGGCGATCGTCGACGATCATCAGCTTGCTGTGCAGCCCCAGGCAGGTGTCCGGCTCCAGCCCCGGGACGTGCGGATAGTAGACGCGCAACCGGTCGTGGCGGTCCGCCTCGCGCAGACCCCGCAGCAGACGCGCACGCAGCACATCCATGGTGTACTGCTCCAGCCAGCCGCCGGTCTTCAGCGGGAGCACGATCACCGTCTCGGGCGCATCCGGCTCCCGCAGGCGCTCGGCCAGCACGTCGGCCACGGCGGCACAGGTCAGATACTGGTTCTCGACGTAGATGAAGTTCCGGGCCTGGCGGACGGCGTCGACGTACAGACGCTCGACCTCCCGCACCGCGGGCCGCCCTCCGAGCTCCGGATCGGTCCGGGCGATGGCGATGGGGCAGTCCACGAAGTCGGCATCCACGCCGTCCGGCCAGGGGCTGGGCAGGTCGTCGGCGCTGGGCTCGATCGCCTGGTCCGTCGCACGCCGCCAGCGCTCCCGGGCAAGCTCGCCGACGGCCGCGGCCACCTCGCCCTCGACCATCCACTGCAGATCGTGGAACGGCGGATAGGGGTTGCCGTCCGCATCCTTGCGCCGGGGGTCCCCGGGATCGTGGTCCGGGGTGTCCCAACGCCACTTGCTCAGGTCGATTCCGCCGACGAACGCGAGTCTGTCGTCGATGACCGCGATCTTCTGATGATGGGACGCCCCGACCGGGTGCCGATCGTCCAGGCGGAAGTCCACTCCCGAGCCGGTCATCCAGCCGAGCCGGTACGCCGAGAGCCACTCCCGCTCCATGGCGTAGATCATGGCGAAGTCCCAGGACAGGACACGCACCCGCAGCTCAGGGCGGCGCGCGGTCAGTGCGTTCAGGAAATCGCTCAGCCCCACCGGGAGGTCGTCGTCGTGCGCCACGCCGACCAGGCCCAGCCGGCTGTCGATGTCCCACCCCAGGATCAGAATGGATCGCCGGGCGTTGAGGAAGGCTGCGCGCAACGCGCCGAAATAGCTCGCCCCGTCGATCAGGACGGCGCCTCGGGATCCAGGCTCGACACGCCAGCAGTTCTTGCCCGGCTCGAGAATCCTCCGGCCGTCGGCCGCGGGGCCCCGGATGTCCACACCGGTCATTGCCGGGCGCCGGGCGCAAGGCCCGACCATGCGGTGTGATGCCAGGCAGTCCCGGTCGTCCGATCGATACCCCCTCGGCCGCCGGAGATTCCCCGGCCGGCACGGGCGGTGAGAGGCAGAGTCCAGGCGCGCGTTCGCATGGATGTCAGGGTACTCTCCGCGCAGCGCGGAAGGAACCACGACCACCCGGGCGATGGGCGCACCTCGTCGGGGGGAGCATCCAGGTCCGAAACCGGTGCTATCTTCTTAAAATGGCTGGCGGAAAAGACACCGCGGATCGTCGTGGGGGGGCCTTGTCGGGCCCGAGGGTGACGCGCGGCCTTTTCGCCGATCTCGCGCTCTGGATGCTGGCCTCGGGGCTGCTGGCCGGCCTGCTGTTTCCGTTTCTCGCGAATGCCCTCGGAGTATCCCCCCAGGAGGCGTTCTCGCTGCGATTCTTCATGGCCACCAGCGCCGCCGGCCTGTGCGTCGGCGGGGTCAGCTTCCTGCTGGCGCGCAACGTCGTGCGTCCCAGGCTGCGAATGCTCGCCGCGCAGATGCGCGAGGTCGCCGACAACATCGAGCGCACGACGTACGGCAGCGAGCTGGCGGTCTGCGACCCGAGCAGCTGCAAGATCGATCTGGAATCCGCCGATGAGATCGGTGACTGCGCGGGGGCCTTCAACAGTCTGATCGACGCGCTGGTTCAATCCCAGGAGGTGGAGTCGGCGCTCGGGAAGTTCTCGGCCGCGATGTCCGATCAGCTCGAGCTGGCCGCGCTGACCCGTCGCGCCCTGGATCTGATGCTGGACTACTCCGGGGCGGTGGGCGGCGCCGTGATCGTGGAGTGCGGCGGCGAGCTGAAAGTGCTTGCCCGTCACGCCCTGGACGAGAGCACCCACCTGGACCGCAGCGACCATGTCCGGCGCGCCATGGAGACGGGAGAGCGACGCCGCCTGCCGGTCGGGGACGACCACACCGTCGACGCGGCCATCGCCCGGGTCCAGCCGCGCGAGGTGCTGATCTTCCCCGTGGTCCACAAGGCGACACCCCTGGGCGCGGTCGTCCTCGCGGCGACCCGAGCCCTCGCCCCCGAGACCCTGCGGCTGCTAGAGCTCCTGCTGCGCGGCCTGGCGCTCGCGCTGCAGAACGCATTGATCCATGACCAGCTGCAGCGGATCGCCGCCCTGGACCCCCTGACCGGCGCCTACAACCGGCGCTTCGGCATGAAGCGCCTGCGCGAGGAGCTCAAGCGGGCGCACAGGGCCCATAGCCCCATCGCCGTCGTCCTCTTCGACGTGGACCATTTCAAGCGGGTGAACGACGTCCACGGGCACCTGATGGGCGATCAGGTCCTGGCCGCGATCGTCAGGAATGCGATGGAGGAATCGCGCGAGGGGGACGTCGTCATCCGCTACGGCGGAGAGGAGTTCCTCATGCTTCTGCCGGGGGCGTCACAGGAGGGGGGGCAACAGATCGCCGAGCGCCTGCGGCGCAGGGTGGCGGAGACGGAGCAGCCGACCGGCGGCCGGCGGGTGCAGGTGACGATCAGCGCCGGGATTGCCGCCTATCCTGAGGACTCGCCTGAGGCCGACAGCGACGCGCTGCTGCAGAAAGCGGACGAGGCGCTCTACGTCGCGAAGGCGAACGGGCGCAACCGCGCGGTGGGGGCGCGGAGCGCGCGCCCGCGGCGGCCCTCGGCGCAGGCTGCGAAGGAGAAGGAGGTGGACGCGGCCCGGTGAGCGCGATCAGGCGAAGGCCTGGCGATCGCCCGTGACCTCGCGGACGATGGGATAGAGCTGTTCGGTCTCGTCCTGGATCCGGTCCAGGACCATCGCGAACATCTCGTGGGTCTCCTTCAGGAACTGGTCGTACTCCTGGATCACCAGCTCGTGCCTCTTGAGCCGGCACCATTTCTGCAGGTACTGGGCGAAGATGCGCTTGATCTCCTTCGAGCCCCCCATGAAGCGGTCCGCCATGTTGTGGACCCGGCGGTCCCTGTGCGTCAGCAGACGTGAGTAGAGGTGGCTGTCGGTGATCTCCAGGTGATTCTTCACCTCTTCCACGTAGCGGAAGAACAGGTCGCAGGTGATCTCGGAGTCACAAAGGGAACGGTCGCCGAGCAGGTGCGAGAGCACGTTGGTGAGCTCGGTGATCCTGTGGTTCTGCTGGTTGAGCTGCTCGAAAGTGATCATCGGGTACGCCTCCTCTTCCTTTGCTATGGCCCCGTCCGTGCGCTGTCGGGCGAGCGCGGCGCCCCGGCCGTGCAGCCATAAGTATTTGAGTAATTGATAAAATCCCCAATACCATAGGGGCGGTACGGGTTTGGGTCCATCTTAACCGACACCCATCGCAGGTCAACCGCCAGGCGGCGCGCATGCGGACGAAGCGCACTGCGGCGGCGCAATCGTCAGTCCCTGTTCATACGGAAGCTGATAGCGCCGAGCAGGTGGTCGACGCGCTGGCCGCTCTGGCTGAGGGGCATGAATGC
>JASFUT010000329.1:0-3883 GCA_050050175.1 Chromatiales bacterium | reverse complement strand
GATGCTGGGACGCGCCATGGACTCCATGCTCTCCGCGCCCAGCCTGGGCTACACCCGGGAGTGGCAGGAGGACACGCAGGAGTGGATGGGCTACCTCCTCGATCACCTGCAGGCGCTCCAGGATTACGAGGCGATCTTCGCGAAGGTGGGGGCCAGGGGATTCGATATCCTCAGCGCCCGGCTCCTCGCGATGGCCCAGGAGGGGAAGACCTTCGAGAGCCTGAGGGAGGTCTACAACCTGTGGGTGGACTGCGGAGAGGAGGCCTACGGGGAGCTTTCCAACACCGAGGAGTTCGCCAAGGTCCAGGCGCACCTCACCAATACGCTCATGGCCCTCAAGCATCACGAGCAGCTGCTGATGACCGAGGTCCAGGGCGCGCTGAACATGCCCACCCGGCGTGAGCTCAACACCACCCATTGCCGGGTGCACGGTCTGCGCCGCGAGGTTCGCGTGGCCGCCCACCGGATCGAGGATCTCGAGGACGCCGTCGAAGAGCTCGAGGAGCTGCGGGCGGCAGTCCGGGCCCTCGAGGCCGGGGCCGCGGGCTCACCGACTGCGCCGCCCAAGGGCAAGGCCAAGTCGAAAAAGAAGGGCACCAAGAAGACGGCCAAGAAGACGGCCGGCTCGGGCAAAGGCAACACCCCCGGCAATGCCGGCAAGGAGGACTGATCCATGTATCCCCTACCCTTGCGACCCGATCGGATCATGCAGGAGGTCATGGACTTCAACGCGAAGCTCGCCAGCGGGCTCGCCACCTTACGCGACATCGGCGATGTCGAGGTGGGCGTCAGCGAGAAGGAGCCGGTGTACGCGGAGGACAAGCTGGTTCTCTACCACTACAAGCCGCGGGTGAAGAAGACCTCGTCGGTCCCGCTGCTGATCGTCTATGCCCTGGTCAACCGGCCTTACATGGCCGATCTCCAGAAAGACCGCTCCCTGGTGCAGGGTCTGCTGGACGCGGGCCAGGACGTGTACCTGATCGACTGGGGCTACCCGGACGGGGCGGACCGCTACACCGAGCTGCGCGACTACATCGACGGCTACATCCGCCACTGCGTGGACTTCATATGCAGGGCCCACGAGGTGTCGAGCATCAACCTGCTCGGGATCTGCCAGGGCGGCACGTTCAGCCTGTGCTTCGCCTCGCTCTACCCCGAGCGCATTCGCAACCTGGTGACCATGGTCACGCCCGTGGACTTCCAGACCAAGGGCAACACCCTGAGCACCTGGGCGCGCGATCTGGACGTGGACCTGATGGTCGACACGCTGGGCAATGTCCCGGGCGAGATGCTCAACTGGTCATTCCTCTCGCTGAAGCCCTTCCGGCTCACCGGCCAGAAGTACCTGGACATGGCCGACCTGCTCGACGATCCGAAGAAGCTGCGCAACTTCCTCCGCATGGAGAAGTGGATCTTCGACAGTCCGGACCAGGCGGGCGAGGCGTTCCGCCAGTTCATCAAGTGGTTCTACCAGGAGAACCGCCTGGTCAACGGCACCCTGGAGATCGGCGGAAAGCCGGCGCAGCTCCGTAACGTCACCATGCCCGTGTTCAACGTCTACGCCTCGGCGGACCACCTGGTGCCGCCGGAGTCGTCCATCGCCCTGGAGGAGCACGTGGGGACCAAGGACTACTCCACCTTCGTGTTCAAGGGAGGGCATATCGGCATCTACGTCAGCGGCCGGGCCCAGCGCGAGATCCCGCCTGCGGTCGCCAAGTGGCTGAACGAGCGCGCCTGAGGGCGCTCGCCGTCGACAGCGACGAGGCGGGCCGCGCCGCCCGCCTCGCCGCGACTCCCCGCTATCGGCAGGGCACCGTCCGAATCCCCCGACCACCGCCCGGCTGAACAACCTGCGGCGCACCGCCGCGTGACCGCTGTCACGGGGGACGGACGGCCGTTTTCACATTTCGGGAATTCGGCGCTAGCATCACCGCTCACCCCGGTCACAATGTCGACGCCCCGCACATCCCCCAACCTGGGGCGAGGGCGCCATGGGCGGGAGCACACGCCCCCTGTCAGCGAGGACCCGTCGCATGCGTAAAGCCCTGTACCCGGTCACCGCATTTCTGACCCTGGCGGCCTGCGCCTGGGGTCCGATCCAGGCGGCCACCGAGGTCTACAAACGCGTAGGCCCCGACGGCACCGTCATCTTCTCCGACGAGCCCGGCCCCGGCGCCAGCCGTGTCGAGGTGCAGCCGCCGGCAACGATCGAGCTGCCGGACCTGCCACCACCCGATACGGTCGAGAAACAGGTACCCGAGCAGGCGCCGGCCTACAGCCGGCTCGCCTTCGTGTCGCCAACCCCGGACGAGGCCGTGCGGGCCAACGACGGCATCGTCGAGGTGCAGCTGGCCCTGGACCCGGCGCTGCGCACGGAGGCCGGCCACCGCATAGAGGTGGCCCTGGACAATGAGGTGGTGCGCGAGAACGCGCCCCTGTCCTTCAAGCTGGAGAACATGGAGCGCGGCACTCACAGCCTGACCGCCACGGTCGTGGATGCCGAAGGCAATGCGGTAATCCCCGCCCAGGGCGTGACCTTCCACGTCCTGAAGGTGGCCGCCGCGAGGCCCGCGCCCCGCTGAACCGCCGCGGTATCGAGCACGCCACGAAGCCGCGTCTCGTCGCGGGGGACCCGCTCGCTCGCGGGCGAGTCGTCGCCGGCAGCCGAGGGCACCACGCAGCCGATCCAGTCGCCCCTGCAGTCCCCGCCCGGACCTGCGGACCCGGGACCATGGGGCCCGGCGTGACGGGGCCGCCGGCCGGTCCCCCGTCCGATCAGTCCCGGCAGCGACACCGCCCGCCCCCCTGCGGCGGCGGTCAGGGCCGCATGCCCCCGGCGTCTCCGTACCGCCGCTGACCGATCGGGGCTTACCGCCCCTCGCCCCTGCGGGTCAGGCTTCCCGCGGGTAGAGGGACGGCAGCGGAGAGCCTTGCCGCAGGGCCTCCGCCTTCGTCTTCGGCGCCGTGAGGAACGGCGAGAGCCGCTGCCAGGCCGCACGGCCGTCCCAGCTCCCGGCGGTATCCGCGTACAGCCTGCGGTCGAGCTCCCGGAGCGCTGCCGCGCCCTCCCCTCCCAGACGCTGCGCCAGGGTCTCCAGACGCCGCGGTGAATCCTCGGGCCAGCGCGCCGCGGCCCACTCCAGCAGCGCCCGGCGGGCCGCCCTGGGATCGTCGGCGCGGCACGCCTGCCTCACGCCGGCCAGGGCCTGAGCGGGGCTCGGCACCGATCGATCCGGCGGCTGCGAAACCGCAGGGGGCGAACGGTGCCCTCCCCTGCGGACCCGCAGCAGCAGGACGAGGGTCGCAAGCCAGCCCACGGCCAGGAAAGCGGCGACCCACGGCCAGTAGCCGACCGGCAGGCGTGAGTCCCGAAGCAGCGCCCGACCGACGGCCGCGACCGGGTCGGTCGCCCCGTCCGGCGGGGCAGGTGCGGACTCTTCCTCGGCCGCCGCCGGAGCGGGTGCGGACACCTCGGCCTGCGGCCCCCGGGCGGTCGGGGGCGCCGCCCCCGCCGGCCCGGGAAGCACCTGGACTGTACGCGCCGGCAACGTCGCCACCCGCTGCCTGTCGGCTCCCGTATCCCACCAGGGGACCCGGACCTCGGGCAGGGTCAGCTCGCCGGGCCGGTTTGGCACCAGGGCGGCCTTCAGCAGCTTCTGGACCACCAGGGTGTCGCCCTCGGCCCGGGTCTCGGTCTGCGCCCTGTCAGCATATACCTTGACCCCTTCCGGCGCCCCGGGAATCGATTCCGGCAGCTGAGCAGCGGTGAGCCCCTGGGCTGTGATGGCGATGGTCCGGGTGACCGGCTCGCCGACGCGGAACGACGGCGGGTCGGGCGACCAGGACTCGGCCAGGGTCAACGATTCGGCGGGGAGCCAGGGTG